>NZ_JBFAPH010000027.1:0-32636 GCF_040675635.1 Streptomyces sp. NPDC049577 | reverse complement strand
GAGCAGGCCCTGGTAGAGGTCGACGGAGGCGAGGTCGCAGAACTGCGGGACGGCGACGTCCAGGAGTTCGCGCGCGGTGGTCTCCAGGTCGAGGGAGTTGCCGATGCGCGCGCTGGCCTCGTTCAGCAGGGCCAGGTTGCGGCGTACGCCCGCGGCCTCGCGCTCGGCGCGGCGCCGTCCGGTGACGTCGGTGGCGATGGCGGCGACGCCGATCGGCCGTCCGCCGCCGCTGTGCAGCCGGTACAGCGAGACCGACCAGCGGCGGCGCTCGGGGCTGCCGGGCACGGGGCCGACCAGCTGAATGTCGGCCACCGGTTTTCCGGTGTCCAGGACCTGGCGCAGGGCGGCGGTGAGCCGTTCCGCCTCGGCGCGCGGCAGGAAGTCGTGGGGCGTGCGGCCCCGGTGCCAGGCGGCCGGATGGCCGAAGGTCTGGGCGAAGCTCTCGTTGACGCGCAGCAGCGTCAGATCCGTACCGAAGAAGAAGAAGCCCAGCGGAGATTGGCCGAAAACGGCCTCCGCCGCGGCGATGTCGGTCTCTATTCCACGCAGCGCCCGGACGTCGACGGCGACGCACAGGGCGGCGCGTTCGCCGTGCGGATTCTCACTGGGCATCACATAGATCTCGGCCAACCCCGGTCGCTCACCGGTGCGCTGATAGGGCACCAGGCCGGTCCAGGTGCGGCCGTCGAGGCCGCCGTCGGCGAGGAAGGGCGCGACCGGGAGGCGGCCGCCGTCGCGGGTGAACACGTCGTGCGGGTCCCGGCCGACGGCCTGCCGGGCCGTTATCCCGAAGAGTTCCCCCGCCCGTTCGCTCCACTGCTCGATGCGGCCGTCGGGGCCGAGGGAGAACGTCGCCACGCGGATGTAGTCGTACAGGGAACCCGGAGGGCTGTTCTGCCACATGCCCGTGGCATCCGTAGCCTCTGGCCTGTCCGCCGCGGAACCCGCTGGCTTTTCGCTCACGTGCCCGTCCCCTCCGGCTCATGTGCTCGCACCGGCATCAGAAGGCCGAGTATCCAGCACGGGGGGCCTTCGGAACACGGACTTCACGATCACAGCACGGTCTCAACCCGCTATGTCTTCTCCCCGGGTTACTAACCGGGCAAGCTCAGCTCGAACCACACGGTCTTTCCGGTGGTACCGGGACGGGTTCCCCAGCGGCGGGAGGCCAATGCCACCAGTTGCAGTCCGCGCCCGCCCTCGTCGTCGGCCTCGGCGGCGCGCTCGCGGGGCGGATCGGGCAGGGGGTCGGAGACCTCGACGAGCAGCGTCGGGCCGGGGCGGGAGTACATACGGACCCCGATGGGCCCGCTGGCGTACCGCAGGGAATTGGTGACGAGCTCGCTGACCAGCAGCGCGGTGATGTCCATGACGACGTCCATCCCCCACTCGCGCAGCGTGTCGCGCACGAGCGTACGGGCGGTACGGACGGCGCCGGGCTCGGCGGGGAAGCTCCACTCGGCGAATCCGGGCGTGAAGGCCACTGCGCTGTCGCTCACCGATCCCTCCGGTTATGCCGGTTTTAAAGGCAATAATCAGCCCATACCCGGAATGCGGGGTGGCCTATCGCCTTCGTGGGATCTTTCGCCCGGGAACCGGATGCCGGTCAGGACGGGTGGGAGACGTGCTCCGTCAGCAGCCGCATCGCCTCCGCCACCGCCGGGCGGTCCTGGTCGAGCCAGTCGACCTCGTCGACGCGCTCGGGCGTGAGCCACCGGACCTCGTCGTGGTCCTCCAGCGGCAGGGGCTCACCGGACAGGAGCCGCGCGGTCCACACCCGCAGCACGTATCCCGGCTTGAGGGGCCACTCCCCCGCGATGCGCTCCAGCGGCTCGGCCTCGATGCCGAGCTCCTCGCGGAGCTCCCGGACGAGCGCCTGCGGCCCCGTCTCGCCGGGTTCGATCTTGCCGCCGGGCAGCTCCCAGCGGCCCGCCAGCTCGGGCGGTGCGCTGCGGCGGGCGGCGAGCAGCCGCCCCCGGTCGAGAACCGCTCCCGCCACCACCACACGCACCGTCGTCATGGGCGGCAAGCTTAACGGCGCCGCCGGCAGTGCCGGCGACGCCGTAAGTGTTCAGGAGACCGCGCGACCGCCGACCCGCTCCACTATGTAGAGCTGCCGGTGCCCGTGGGCGTCCAGCCGGTCGGCCACGCGCTCCGCCTCCGTTCTGGTGGCGTAGCGCCCGACGCGGTAGCGGTTGCCGTTCTCGTCCTGGCGGATCACCAGCCAGGGCAGGACCGGTCCGGTGTCAGTCATCGCCCTGCCCCTTCCGCCGAGGCGTGCACCGGCGCACGCCCTCCGACGCCTCCCGAGAAGAAACCACCGTCCGCATATGCCCGAGCGTACGCCCGACCTTTACGCTGCGGATACGGGTTTTCACGAAGAGGCACGCATTCGGCCAACCGAGTGCGCCGGGCCGCCGCTACCCGACGGTGATCAGGCCTTGGCGGGCTCGGTCTCGGCCTGCTCCTCCGCCTCGGCGGCGGCCGCCATCTCCTTCTCGACCTCGACGAGCGTCGGGTTGCGCCAGGCGCTGTGCACGCCCCACGTGTAGAAGGCGAGCGCGATCAGCGCGACGAGCAGCATGTCCCAGCCCTCGGCGAGGTAGCCCTGGCCGTTGAACTTGGTGCTGCCGGCCCAGGAGACGGCCGCCATCACGAAGAGGTAGCTCACCATCCAGGCGCCCGCCTTCAGGTGCGGCTTGAGCACGGCCCACGGCTTGCGCAGCTCGTACCAGGCCCAGATCGGCAGACCGACCGCCATGAGCAGGATGACCTTGCCGGTCAGCGGCCACTTGGCCCAGTACAGGACGAGCGAGCCGAAGACCATCGCGATGGGCGCGATGACGGGCATGGCCTTGAGCATGACCGGGCGCTTGAGGTCCGGGGCGATCCGGCGCAGCGACATCACGGCGACGGGGCCGGTGATGTAGGAGATGACGGTCGCGACCGAGACGATCTCCGCGAGCGAGCCCCAGCCGCGGAACACGGCGAGGAACAGGAAGGCCACGACGAGGTTGAGCAGCAGGGCCGGGCGCGGCACGCCCGTCTTCTTGTCGACCTTGCCGAAGACGCCCGGCAGGTGGCCGTTCTCCTGGACGCCGTGGATCATGCGCGAGGTGGTCGCGGCGTAGATCATGCCGGTGCCGGACGGGGAGATGAAGGCGTCCGCGTAGAGGATGATCGCCAGCCAGTTCAGGCCCCAGGCGATGGCCAGGTCGGCGAGCGGCGACTTGAAGGTCAGGGCGCTCCAGCCGGAGGCCAGGTCCTGGGACGGGACGGCCATCAGGAAGGCGACCTGCAGCGCGATGTAGATGACCAGCGCGATGAGGATCGAGCCGATGACGGCCTTCGGCAGCGACTTGCCCGGGTTGCGGGCCTCACCGGCCATGTTCAGCGGGGACTGGAAGCCGTTGTAGGCCCAGACGATGCCGGAGGTGGCGACCGCCGTGAAGACCGCGCTCCAGCCGTTCGGCGTGAAGCCGCCCGCCGCCTGGATGTTGTGCGTGTCGAAGTGCGCGTACATCAGGGCGCCGGCGGTCAGGGCCGGGACGACGACCTTGAAGACCGTGATCGCGTTGTTGGTCTTCGCGAACAGGCTGATCGCGAACCAGTTGAGGAAGAAGTAGAAGACCAGCAGGACGCTGGCGAGGCCGACGCCGCTGCCCGTCAGCTCCTTGCCGTCGTAGAGGCCCTTGGCCCAGTCCCACTTCCAGGAGCTCATGTACTGCACGGAAGCGGTCGCCTCGCCGGGGATGACGGAGACGATCGCCAGCCAGTTGGCCCAGGCGGCGAGGTAGCCGGCCAGCGAGCCGTGCGAGTACTGACCGTAGCGGACCATGCCGCCGGCCTTCGGGAACATCGCGCCGAGCTCGCTGTAGGTGAGCGCGATCGTCAGCGCGACGGCCGCGCCGATGACCCAGGCGAGGATGGCGGCGGGACCGGCGATGCCGGCCGCCCGCTGGGCACCGAAGAGCCAGCCGGAGCCGATGATCGACCCGAGGCCCACGGCCGTCAGGGCCACCGGACCGAGGGTCCGGCGGTAATTGGAGTGGGAACCGTGTTCGGTACTCAACGCCCCGGATCTCCTTTTCTTTCTAACTCCCCCACGGCAGGACACAAACCGCGCCATCGTACGAGCGATTTCGCCGAGTTGGTTCCGCCAAAGGGCCTTGACCTGGGGCTCTGTGAGTTTTGCAACATCAGGGAGTGCCCCGCCCTACCGGTACAGAGCAGAGCAAACCCCCCACATCCTACCGGCTGGTATAGACCAGAAAGCCGGGTTCCCCGGGGTACGGAAACTGACCCGAGAGTCAGTTCACACTCCCGTCACGCCTACTTCACCGGCAGGTGGTAGGCGGCGCGGTACCGCTCGGCGAGCATGACGACGTCCGCCGTCTCGACCGGGCAGCCCCCCGCGAAGTACGTCCGCGAGACGACCAGCACGCAGTGCCCGGGCACCCCGCCCAGCGCCAGCGTCTCCTCCGCGAGCCCGGGGCGCGCCCCGACCTCCTCCGTGACGTTGTCCACGACGAGGTCGATGGCGGCCATCCGCTCGACCACACCCCGCCCGGCCAGCGGCCCCTCCTCGGGCAGCATCACGGGCGTCCGCCCGGTCACCGACAGGGGCTCCCAGGACGTCGAGATCATGCACGGCTCGCCCGCCGACCGGAACAGATAGTCCGTGCGCATCACGCGGTCCCCCTGGGAGATCAGCAGCCGCCGCGCCACCTCCACCCCGGCCGTCTGCTGCTCGCTGCGGGACTCCCATGTCCCGCAGACCCGGTCGTCCCCCTGCTCCTGCCGGAACGGCGTCGACTCCCCGACCCCCCGGTACCCCGTGCGCACCACGGCCCGGGGCACGGGCTGCTCCCGCACATACGTCCCCGACCCGGAGCGGCCCTCCACCAGCCCCTCGGCCATCAGCACCTTCCGCGCCTCCAGCGCGACGGTGTCCGACACCCCGTACTGCTCGCGGATCCGCGCCTGCGAGGGCAGCCGCGTGTGCGGCGGCAGCTCCCCCGCGACGATTTTCTGGCGCAGATCGCCGGCGACGCGAAGGTACGCGGGCTGGTCACCGAATGCCACGGCCACTCCCAAGGGGTTGACAGTCCGCAACAGCTTGGCAACCCAGCGTTGCCCTCCGCAACTCAAGGCCAAGCGTTCACTGGAAGTGGTGAATTGCAGTTCAGCGACGTGTGGTTGAGCGCAATGGGCACATGCGGTCAGCACTCACCGGAAGCACTTCCGCAACTGTGCGCCGCCGAACCCCACCCGATCCTGACTCTGGGTGAGCGGCGGGTGCCCGGTGACAGCGCGAAGGGGCCGCACCCGGTGCGGGTGCGGCCCCTTCGCGGGGGTCCGGCGGATCAGACGTTGAAGCGGAATGTCTGCGGTCTGATCCTGACCTGCGGCGGAGCCTCGTCCAGGGCTCTGACCTGGGACTTCCAGGTTGGTATGCGTTGGCTCCCGACGGTCGTTTACGGGTGTCCTGCGGACTGGCTGCGGACTGGCCGGGCGGGCAGAGGCCGAGAAATCCATGGCGCACCGGCCGGACCTGCAACGAGACTGCGCAGGTGAGCGACCGCTACCCCTGCCCCTGCTGCGGGCACCGAGTGCTCGACGCCATGCCCGGCTCGTACGAGATCTGCCCTGTCTGCTTCTGGGAGGACGACGGGGTCCAGTTCCGCTGGCCGACTATGGGCGGCGGCGCGAACAAGGTCGCCCTGATCGAGGCCCAGCGCAACTACCAGGACTTCGGCGCCTGCGACGAACACGGCCGACGGTACGTCCGCCCTCCGGCCGAGGACGAGCCACTCGACCCCGCCTGGCGCCCCATCGACCTGACACGCGACTCCTTCGAGGACTGGGCGGCCGGGGACCGCGCCCCGTGGCCCGACGACCACTCGGTGCTCTGCTGGTGGCTCCCCACCTTCTGGCGCCGGGACCACTCCGCGTCATGACCTCCTCCATCGAGACACTCGTCCAGCAGCTCGACGGCAAGGCCGACGAGTCCTACGACGCCCGCGCGGAGCTGATCTGGACCGGCGCCGACGCCATACCCGCGGTCATCAACGGCCTGCCTTCCCTCGGCGGCTTCGGCCAGCTGACCGCCATCGAGGTCTTCGAGGAGGTGGGCGATCCCCGTTGCGGCACCGCTCTCATCGGCCTGCTGGACAGCGACAACCCGACCGTCCGCGAATGAGCGGCCATGGCCCTGGCGAGCCTGGAGATCGACGGTGCCATCGAGCCCCTGCGCCGCGCCTACCGCGCCTGCCTGGAACGCGCGACCCCACCGGACTGGACCGAGCCCGTCGGCATCCGCTGGGCCCTGACCGAACTCGGCGCACGCACCCCCGTCGTCCCGCCGCTCATCGCGCGCCTACGAGCCACCACTGCGGACAACGCCCCAGGCTGGCCCTCGGCCCACTTCACCGAGATCATCAACGACCTGGCCGACCACAGCCAAGTGATCCTCTACTCCCAGTTCTGGCAGGTGGACGCCGGCCGCACATACGGGGTCTCCGGCCCCGGCCTGGACTGGGAACTTGACTGGACCGCGCCCTGGGAGCACCTGGTCGAGGAGTCCCGCACCTGGTCCCTGCTGGAAGCCTCCGAAGCCCCCACCGGCAGCAACATCTTCGTCGCCCCAACCTGGATCGACCGCACCGACCTGCACCCGGAGAGGTAACCGATGCCGTCCCAGCACCCTGCCGAAATTGGCTATGGCCATGTGGTCGAGAGCTACGTGACGAGGGCATACGGGGGTCTCCCGCGCTACCTCGTCCTGAACGGCGGGCGGTTCCTGGGCCCCCGGTGGTGGCACACCACCCGCTTCACCCGACACCTACTCAATGACGCCGCCGCGATCACCGACGAGGAACTGGAAGCCCTCCTCGGGTACGAATGGCGCTCGCGCCTCACCGCCGCCTGGCTGATCGGCGTCGACCGCCGCGAACGGTTCCGGGCACGCATCGGCGACCTGCTCCTGGCCAGCGAGGTCTGCTACTCCGGCAGCGCCTACTGCTTCGCCCTGGCCCGCTTCGGTACCCACGCCGACGCCGAGATCCTCACCGCTTACCTCGATCACTACCTCCCCCGCACCGACCTCCACTACGACCAGCCCGCCGCCCTGGGCGCCCTCCTCCGCCTCGATGCCCTCCTCGGTACCCGCCACGCCGACCGTTTCACGGAACCCGACGGCCTCTGGGACGAGTGGGTCAAGGGCGTGGGACACCTCGGCTACCCCAGCCACACCCCCGCCGAACAGCGCCGCTGGACGGACCTCAACTGCGGGTTCGCCAACGGCTGGCGGCGCCTGTAGGTCGCGGTGCAATCACCGGCCCCAGGCTCCTAGTTCCCACCAGATGAGGGCGTGAACAAGCCAAACGCACACCAGGAAGCCGGTTCTGCCCGACGATGGAGATGCGGAAGGCCGCCGACATGCGGAGACAGGGGGGACCATGCGCATTGACGTACGGGTAGAGGCAGAGGCTGACGAGCTGCGTTCACTCCACCAGTGGCTGGGAGCAGACAGAGAGGTCCGCAGGTCGTCCGAATTGGCACTCCAGGAGCAGCCTCCCGAGCCAGGGCACATGGGCGGTTTGTTGGACGCCATCCAATTGGTGACTGACAACGGATGGAGCGCTGCATCCTTCGTGGTGGCACTGGCCGCCTGGAAGCGAACCAGGCCCCAGGACCCGCGTATCGAGATCAGGCGGGGTGACACCGTGATCGTCCTTACCCAGGGCAGCGATGCCGAGATCGAACGTGTCATTCGTGCCCTTGAGACCTCGACCGAGGATGAGGCACCTGGGACATGAGCGTGTTGCCCGACCCCGGCGCGACCCGAGCCGTGCTGATCGGCACCAGCCACTACGACTACCTGGAGTCGCTGCCGGCTGTGTCCAACAACCTGACCGCTCTGGCCGAGGCGCTGACCGGACCCACCTCTTGGACCCTGCCGCCGGAGCATTGCACGATCCTCTCCAACCCCACGACCGCAGAGATGACCATGGCCGCAGTGCGAGCCGCAGCCGAGCAAGCGCGCGACACCGTGCTGATCTACTTCGCCGGTCATGGGCTGGTCGACACCGAAGGGGACCTCTATCTGGCCATGCCGCAGTCCAAGCAGCAACGCGTGGAGACCGGACTGCCCTATCGGTGGTTACGGCAGGCTCTCCTGAACGGCCGGGCCGAGCGGTGTGTCGTTGTCCTCGACTGCTGCTACAGCGGTCTGGCCCTCGGGACGATGGGCGGCCCCTCAGATCTGGCCGATCAGGCGGCCGTGGAGGGAACATTCCTGCTGGCCGCTGCTGCAGAAACACGCCAAGCACTCGCCCCGCCGGACGAGACCTTCACCGCGTTCACCGGCGAACTCCTCGACACGCTTCAGACGGGCATCCCCCATGGGCCTGAGCCGATCGACTTTGGAGCGCTGTACCGGCACTTGCGCATCAGGTTGGCGGCTAAGGGGCGCCCCGACCCACAGGCGAGAGACAGGAACACCGGGGCCCGACTCGCTCTCGGCCGCAACCTGGCCTGCCTGCCGGCAACCGCGGCCACCCCTTCTATCGACGGTGAGCCAGCCACAGGGCGCTCCTGGCCGAGTCCCTCGGGGATCCGCACTGTCAGGGGTTTCTTCAAGTCATTGGCCGATGTTCGTGTGACGAGCGGTCTCACCCATCTGATGGTCAGCCAACGTTCCGGTGGACGCATCTCACCCGGTACCGTCAGCCGGCTCTTGAACCGCGAGAGCCTGCCCAAGACCTGGCACACCACAGCGGCGTACCTGTCCGCCTGCGGCGTGCCGGATCAGCAGGTCGCTGAGTGGCATACCGCCTGGATGCGGTTGCTAACGGATACGACGACCGACACCGCACCGCTCAGCGTCCCGCAACCGCGCCAGAACCAGAAGCCCACCGCGTTGCAGCGGTTGACCGGAAGAGCGTCCCGGCGAAACGGTCGCAGCCGAGATCACCGTTCAGGGAGTAGCTGAGGCAGTCGGAGATGCCTGCTGCGGAGCCGGAACAGGTGCCTCACTGTCATCACCGAAGACCGTGTTCCAAGCAGCAATAGCCAGCAACGCCGCCGCAATCACAACGCCCGTCGCAGGCTTCTTCACCTGCTTGGCGGCCGACGGCCGCACCCAGTGCCCTGCCCGGTAGTAGGGCTTGTCGCTCTTCTGCGCCACTGCGCTCTCCCCCAACGACACTGCCACCTGATCCCTAGACACAGTTTGACAGCGGCCCGTCCGCCCCGAAGAAGAATCAGCACGCACGGCTGATTCCGAACCACGGAGCCGTGATCGGCTGCGTGCTCAGCGGATCACGCGCCAGAGGTCCACGAGTACCGCTCCCACTACCTTCGGTCGACGTGCCCACCATGCCGGCAGATGCTGCCCGACGCGTGACCGTGGCCGGAACTGCTCCTCCAATGCCTGCCCCACTCGGAACTCAACGGCTCAGTATCGACAGGGCAGTGGGGCCACAGGGCCCGCCCAGCCCGCGGCCACGAGCGTCGAGCTTCTGTACCTGTGGTGCGGAATCACACCCGCCAGTCCCTCATGTGCCTCTACGATGATCGCTCTGCGGCTTGAACACCTGGAGCACCATGCGCCTCGAGACGATCAAAATCGAGAACTTCCGCGGCCTCACACATGTGGACATCCCTTTCTCTCGATTCGGCTGCCTTATCGGCGAGAACAACGCCGGAAAGTCGTCCGTATTCCAGGCTTTGAACATGTTCCTAAAGTCGGGGACCGCAGTCGACACCGACTTTCTCGACAGAGGTCGCTCGATCCGAATTCAACTCTCCTTCTCCGAGGTCAGCGAAGCCGACCTGAAGCGACTCGAAGACGGGCACCGAATTCGAATCGAGAGGGAAATTCGGGACGGGCGAATCACGCTCGCTAAAGTTTACAATGGCCCCGGGAAGGGGACCTTCCTGGTCGTCACGCGGGTTCCCCGGGATCACAGGTACACGAAGGTCGCAATCGACGACACATTGAAGTCTGGGCTACCTCCCGAAGTTATCGCCGCCAACGTGAAGGCCACGTACCCAGAAGTTGCCCACAAAATCGAGGGCAAGATCAGCCGCGCAGCGGTGAGGCGCGAGATCGCCACAATAATTGAATCACTCGGTGAGGATGACTTCGTCACTGGAGACGACCCTTTGCCAACCGGGATGGACAAATCGATCGCCCCGCTACTCCCGGAATCAATTTACATTCCAGCCGTCAAGGAGCTCAACGAGGAGCTCAAGACGACATCTACGGCAACTTTTGGGCGGCTCCTAAGTCTACTTTTCGGGCAGATCGAGCACCAGCTTCCCGAGCTGGAATCCTCATTTGAGGCGCTCCGGGGGCAGCTGAACGTAACCACGAACGAAGACGGCGAGGAGTCAGACCAGCGCCTTGCTGAAGTTCGACAAATCGAATCACTGATTCAGAGGAATCTCCAGGAATCCTTCCCGCGAGCAAGCGTCCGCCTTGAGATCCCGCCTCCACGTCTGCGTAGCCTTCTCGAAGAAGCGCAAATCTCCATCGATGATGGAGTCACGGGCCATTTCAGGACCAAAGGAGACGGTCTTCGAAGGTCGGTCGCATTCGCCATCCTTCGCGCGTATGTCGACATGAAAACCGCACGGCCAGTCACGGCAGACAGCTCTCAGCAACCTTGCCTACTCCTCTTCGAGGAGCCCGAAGTATTCCTGCACCCCCAGGCGCAGCGGAAGCTGTTCGAAGCCCTGGCGTTCTTCTCCGAGTTCAACGACGTCCTGGTCAGCACCCACTCGCCGTCATTCTTCGCACCTGGGGCGACCGGAACATTCGTAAAGGTCATTAAGGACCACTCCCTGGATCCGCCGGCAAGTCGGACACGCGTGATCGACCTCTCAAACATTGAGGCACGCGATCAATTTGAGATCATCAAGCACGAAAACAACGAGGCGGCGTTTTTCGCAAATTCTGTCTTGCTCGTAGAGGGGCCGAGTGACCACATCCTAATCCCGCACATCGCTCGAACCCTCAATCCAGAATGGGACTTCGAGAAGCGCGCGACGGCGATTGCCAAAGTTGAAGGAAAGGGAAGCATCGCCCGCTACAGAAGTTTCTTCACTCAGTTCGAAATGCGGATCGCGGTACTCGCCGACCTCGACGTTCTGGCTGAAGGGTTTGACAAATTGGGAGCCAGCCAAGTTTGCCATCAATTGCGAGATCGGCTCATCGCCAAGGCAAACGAAATTGCGGCCACTTCAGGAGCAGACCCTTCCGGAAAGACTCTCAAGAACATGCGCACTAACGGAGCTGTGCAGGATCTCTGGAAGCGGGCCAGGGTGGCGCGAGAGCAATACGCTCAAGGACTTTGCGAATGGGAGGATCTCGACGCCGCTGTCAGCGCGTTTTTTGCGCGATCTACCTCGGGTGCCATACGGAAAGTTCTCGAAGAGGCTGCCGATCCCGACCTTAGGCGCATGAAGATCGAGCTGCTTCAGGAACTACGAAAAGACGACATTTACGTATGGGAGCGCGGCGCAATTGAGGACTACTATCCGCCACTAGAGAACAACGAGTCCTCGAACAAGAACGATCGCGCTCGATCTTTCTGCGAACGTCACGTGACCGCCGAGGATATCAGAGGGTTGGCCGCATTCAAGGATTCAGATGAATGCGAATTTGAGGCAATCTTCGAATCCCTCTTCAGATCAACCCCATCTGGCGACCGTGCGCAGCACTTTTTCCCTAAGCAAGCAGAATCAGATTGGATCACCCACACCTCTCATTAGACTGAGAAAACGCCCCCTTCCTTCACTCAGCGCCAGCCATCGAGCGAGACCTGGGACCTGCCAGATAGATATCCGCGGAGGGCACTCGCTGTGGTGTCGACAAATGCTTCCGGAATGTCGCTGGCGTCGACCCAGCGGACCTGGGAGTGCTTGCGGGGTTCACGGTTCTCGGGTTCGCCGGTCCATTCGTGGGCGGCGAAGACGACGGTGAGGAAGCCGTTGGGGGCCTCGACGCCCCAGGCGCCGTGGATGACGTGGGCGACCTTGAGGGACTCGGGCTTCACCGTGAGGCCGGTCTCCTCGTACAGCTCGCGGACGGCGGTCTCGGTGATGGGCTCGCCGGGCTCGCTCTTGCCGACGGGGAGGTCCCACATGCCTTGGGCGAACTTCGCGTTCTCGCTGCGCTGGAGGAGGACGACGCGGTTGGTGGCCTTGTCGTGGACGATGACGGCCGCGACCAGCAGGGTCATCGATTCGAGCGCCGGCTTGAGGGCCTTCGGCTGGTCGTCGGTCTGCTGGGTCACGGTGTTCCCTTCGTCGGGCGGGTTGTTGGGCATGTTAGGCGAGGGCTTCGCGGGCGCGGCGGGCGAGATCGGCGGCGCCGGGAACGCGGCGGCGCTGGTAGACCGCGAGGGTGGAGCGGATCGAGGCGATCGCCTTCCGGGTCCGGTCGGAGGTCATGCCCTCCATGAGGACCAGGGCTTGGGTCCAGGCGGCGACCGCTTCGTCGGCGCGGGCCTGGGCGGCGAGGCTGTCGCCGAGGTCGGCGTGGGTGAGGGCGTGGACGCGTTTGTACTTCTCGGGGTCCCAGCGGGTGAGGGCGTCGCGGTGCTGCTGCTCGGTGCCGATGTGGTCGGCGAGGTCGGTGAGGGTGCGGGCGGTGTGGCTGGCCACGGTGCCGGCGGCCGGGCCGCTTACGCGGGAGTAGCTGGGCTGGGGGCCGTCGTCGCGGAGGAGGGCGTCTTCGGCAGCGAGCAGGGCGCGCGCGGCCAAGGGGTGCTCGTCGACGGCCGCGTAGGCGCGGGCATGGGTGATGTGGAGGAGAGCCTCGGTCTGGCCGTCGACGTGGCCGAGACCTGTGCGTAGGGCGCCTTCGACGAGGTCGACGCAGTGGTGGGGCTGCTTGAGGCTCAGGGCCTGGTGGGCGAGGGCGCGCATCATCCAGGCGGCGTGGCCGTGGGGGTCGGCTTCGCACGCGAGCTTGTAGCCGACTTGGTAGTAGCGCTGGGCGGCGCCCTCCTGGCCCAGGTCGTGGTGCTTCCACCCTGCGAGGTAGGCGAGTTCGGCGACCGCCCCGAACGCGGCCCGACGTAAGGCTTCGCTGGGGAAGCGTCCGCGCAGCATCGGGGCGGCGGTGTCGGCGAGGTACGCGGTGACGGTGGTCAGGCCGTGCCCGCCGCCGAGACGCTCGTCGGCCGCGCTGAAGGCAGCAGTGATCTGCCGTACGACATCCACGTCCTCCACGCCGACCACGGACGTGCCGGTGCGGGCGCGGAGCATGCGGGCGGTGGCCTCGTGGTCGTAACCAAGCGGCATCGCGACGCCGGCGGTGGTGAAGGCCGCGATGGCGAGGAAGCGGCGGCGCTCGACGTCGGCGCGGCCTAGGTCGGTGACGGTGAGGACGGGGTCGGATTCCGCCGGCGCTTCGGCCTCGCTGGCATGGAGGCCGATCTCGGTCTGGGTAATCGTGCGTCCCGCTCGGCGGGACAGTGCTTCGGCGAGGTACTGACCTACCCGGCCCGACGGGGCACGGGTGCCGTTCGCCCAGTGCGAGATGGCCGACTTGTTGGTCTGGAGGATCTCGCCGTTCTCGGCGGCGATACGTCGCACGTCTCGGGCGAGGGCCTCGTAGGTGCAGCCGACCGCGTCGATGACGTCGCGCAGACGGGAGTTGGGTTCTCGCTGCGCCGCCACGATCACCTCCGCCCTGGAGCTGTAAACCGCGTATACCGCTTCAACTGCCCTCCACCGTACCCACTGAGCGTGACCACCGGTTCACTTATCAGCAGCCGCCCGGAACAGCGCGACCGTGATCCAGGCTCCCCTTGGTCCGGGCGGCACCCCGAAGTTCCGTACGCCCACACCGGGCTCGGGCATACCTGTGCCCGAACCTGGCCGATCAGAGACGGAGACACGGTGACCACCATCGACACCACGGCCATCACGGTCGAGCTGCCTGAGGCGTTCGACCCGCGCTGGAGCCGCCTGCCTGGCGTCCAGGTCGACGGCCGGCGCATCACCCTCGACCCGGCCGAGTACTTCTTCCGCTTCGAGTCGAACACGTGGCTCGTCGCCGACTGGGAGCTGGTCAAGTCCCAGCTCCTGGACGTGGACGAGACGACCGAGAGCGCGGTCGAGCAGCTCGCGCTGGACTTCATCAAGGCCCACGCCGAGTCCACCTCGGACGCGGCTCGGGTGCTGTCCATCGCGTACGAGGTGTACGCGTACCTCTTCCGCGACGAGCACCTGGCCGGACTCGGCCTGCCGCAGATCACCGCCGAGCACCTGCGGATGCTTCGCGAGGCGGCCACGCTGATGGCGCTCAACAAGGTGGAGCTGGACGGGCACATCTCCAACGTCGGCCCGTGCTGGTTCTTCCCCGCCGCCACCTCCGTCGTCTTCGACCTGGACGACGAGATGGGCGGGATGCTCGACGAGGTCTACCACGGCGGCTGGTTCAACGAGCACCGTCGCATCGAGTCCATCAAGGCCCACGCCGCCCTCGGCGGCCGGCTCGTGCACGGCTGCCAGTCCGTGCCGGACCAGACCGGCGGCGTGGTCGCGCCCTACGGTGCCTCGATGGCGAACTTCCGCGACGACCTCGCCGCGTTCAAGGCGGGCTGGATCGAGCAGGTCTACGCCCACCGCGTGAACCCCGCCGCGTAACCCCACCCGATCAGGCTCCGGGGCGGGCCGGCACCCCTCGCCCGCCCCGGACGCCACCATCCCCCGGAGCCCTCACGTGACCGCGAACCCCAGCGCCGAACTCCTCGACAACCTGCTCACCGCGACCGGCCAGACCACCGCCGTACGGGAGGAGGTGCGCGTGTGGTCCATGTCCGGAGTCGAGCGCGTGACCTTCCCCGACGGCTCCACGGCCATCTTCAAGTACGCCAAGAAACCCTTCGACAGCGAGGACCAGGCCCTCCGCCTGGCCCACACCCTCGGTGTTCCCGTCCCCCAGGTCCACGCCTCCGCCGTCCTGGACGGCTGGCTCGGCATGCTCATGGAGGACCTCGGACCGTCCGTCCGCGAGGCCGACGACCTCGACGGCGTCGCCGCGGCCGTGGTCCTGCACGGCACCCGTACGGCTCCGCCCTTGCCCGTTTTCGCCCAGAACCGACTGTGCACGCTGCCGGCCCGGGCGCTGGAGCATCTCGAACGGCTGCGTAAGGCCGACCGGTGGCAGGACGCCGATGACGTCGAGGACGCGCTCGACCAGATCGCCCAGGCCGCCGAGGCCCGCTCGGCAGGCGCAACACTGGCGCCGTTCGGTTGGGTGCACTCCGAGTTCCACCCCACCAGCCTCCACATCGGCAAGCACGGGTGGCGGCTGCTCGACTTCGCCCGCGCCTTCACCGGCCCCGGCCTACTCGACCTCGCCAGCTGGCACGGCACCATCGAGCCCCCGCACCCCGTACGCCTGCGCGTCTTCCTGGAGCAGTACGTCACCGCCGGCGGCACCCCCGACGCCCTCGCCCCGCGCGGCGGGCTCACCGCCGAGAACTGGGCCCTGGGCTGGCACCGCATGTGGGCCGTCGAGTGGTTCATGGAGCAGTCCATCCGCTGGATCAACGACCCGGCCACCGACCCCGCCTACATCAAGGCCGTCCGCCGCCACCTCACCGACGTCCTCCACCTCCTGGAGATCTGACGTGCTCGCCCAGGCATCCCCCTGGCACGCCCACGCCCTCCAGCGCACCGCCGCTGGACTCGCCGAACCCCTCTCCGTGCCTGCGCGGATGGAATGGACCACGAGACCCTGCCAAGGTCCCGGCGCCGAGATC
This sequence comes from Streptomyces sp. NPDC049577, assembly GCF_040675635.1. Classification (NCBI taxonomy): domain Bacteria; kingdom Bacillati; phylum Actinomycetota; class Actinomycetes; order Kitasatosporales; family Streptomycetaceae; genus Streptomyces; species Streptomyces sp. NPDC049577. The sequence goes on along the minus strand of NZ_JBFAPH010000027.1, from coordinate 16,848 downwards.
CTCGGCCCCGACCTGCGCGGCAAGCGACTCCTGGAACTCGGCTGCGGCCCCGGCCACAACGCCGCGCACCTCGCCACCCGCCACGGCGCTCGCGTCACCGGCGTCGACCTGGTCGGCCTCCAGGTCCGCCGCGCCCGCTCCCACTACGGACGGCTGAACAACCTCACCTTCGTCGCCGGCCACGCCCTGCACTACCTGCACGCCACCGACGAGCAGTTCGACGCGATCTACTCCGTCTTCGGCGCCGTCGGCCTCGTCGCCCCCGAACTCCTGCTGCCGGCCATCGCCCAACGCCTCACGCCCGGACGAGTGCTCGCCTTCTCCGTCCCTCACCCACAGCGCGGCGGCCGAAGCCCTTCCGGCGACGACCGGCCCCGCCGCGATCACGTCACCCTCCCCGACCGCACCCGGCTCCCCATCGCCCGCTGGGAGTTCGACACCGACCGCTGGGAGAAGCACCTCAGCCGAGCGGGCTTCTGGCTCACCTCGGCCCAGGAGTTCCACGACCCCCGCATGGGCCACTGGCCCACCACCCTGCTGATCCGCGCCCTCAAGCTCTGACCAGCCATTCGTCCCGGCTTCCCTGGGAGGAACCGATGCGCCCGCCCTACCTGCTCCTCGACATCGACGGTGTCCTCATACCCTTCCCCAACGAGCACGGCTCGACCCCGGCCACCCACGCCCGCCACGACGTCGTCCCCACCGACCGGAGCGCCGACAACCCGGTCACCGTCTGGCTCGACCCTGCCCACGGCCCCATGCTCATGGACGTGATCTGCACCGGCCTGGTCACCCCGGTCTGGTGCACCAGCTGGCGGGAGGACGCCACCACCCTCATCGGCCCGCTCCTCGGCCTTCCGACCCTGTCGTACATCGACCTGCCGCGCCCCCAGATCACCACCAGCCACCCCAACGGCTACCTGTGGAAACGCGACCACGTCGACGCATGGCTGGGCGACGCCCCCGCTGTGTGGATCGACGACGACTTCACCGGCCTCGACCACTCCTGGGCGGTGGAGCGCACCGCCCGCGGAATGGCGACCCTCCTCGTGCAGCCCGACCCACACGACGGGCTGCAGCCCCGGCACCTGACCGAGCTCACGACGTGGGTCTCGCAGTTACCCGCAGCCCGCGCCGCCTGACGACTGATGCCCTCGCTGCCACGAGCAGCGAGGGCATCAGGGTGCGCTGCGGGCCCGCACCAGGGCTACTGCCACAAGTCCGCTCCATCACGCCCACTCGGGTCCATAGCCAAGAGATCTTCGTGTAGACCCGGGAGGGCTCGCCCAGTCGGGGCGCCGTCTTCGGCTGACTCCATGACGAGCCAGCCGACATCGATGCCCGATACGTTCACATCACTCCCGGAGTCGAGCTCATCGAGCGTTGCGAACACTGCCTCATAGGCGACCGCTCGCGCCAGGCGAACGAGATCCTCCTTGTTCGCCCCAGCAGCAAGGAGCCGCTGGGCGGCCGGAAGCTGAGCGAAGGCATCCGGATCGGCCCAACTGCCGATCGGACCGCGCCACAGACTTCGCAGCAGCATGAACCGCGCGAGGTGTGGAAGGTCCTCGCAGATCTCCGACTTGGCCCAGTCGCCAGCATCGGCCGCGCCGAGCGCTTCGAATCGGGAGCGCAGCGACTCCGCTGCCGCCCGTCCACGCGCGTCCAGACTGTTCAACCAAGCCTGCCACCCGTTTGAGGATTCACTCACCGTGACAGCATGCCCCACGGGTACCTCGGCTGGAGATCCGCCAGCATTACCAGCAGCTCGGCAGCCCAAACTGATCGCTACTCTGTTCGCATGCCCGTGAACGGAGATCGCCAGTTCCCCGCCGCGCTCGCCGCTGCCATGGCGATCCGGCTCGAGTGCATTGGCGAGGATGGTGTCGACTTCGAACCATACGAGTCCTTCCGGACTGCCGATGAGACCACCGAGTGGTTCCGCGCGTGGACAGGCAACAGCGAGCTGAACGGCGATGACTTCCGCGTGTTTGGCCAGGATGGCACCGGCGGAAACGCGGCGTTCTGGCTGGTTCGTCCAGGTCGGGAGCTGGTGGAGCAGCCCGTTGTCTTTCTGGGGTCCGAAGGAGAGACAGGCGTTGTCGCTCGCAACCTGGGCGCCTTCCTGTGGCTGCTGGCTGACGGCTTCGGCCCATGGGAAGCAGCCACCTCATACGAGCCCGAGCCGGATTGGGCTCCCCAGGCCAATCGCGACCTGATAGCTATCGCGGAGCAGTTCGCCCCGGGCCGCCGAGCGTCGGCAACGGTGCTCATCGCGCAGGCGGCACGGGAGTTCCCTGACTTCGACGACATCATCATGAAGCTTTGCCGTTGAACCCGACCCGATGCCCCCACCACGACGTGTGGCGAGGGCATCTGACCGAGGTCAGCGGTGTCGACTGCGCTCTTCGGGCCTCGTAGCCACTGGTGTGGCCGGAGGGTGTGGCGTGGCGGACCTGGCCGATGTGCCGCTGATGGTGCTTTGCCTACGAGCGGCTTGCATCCGGCGGTTCGGTTGAGCGGTGATGCGCCAGTTGAGGACCTCGGCGGGGTGCTCCGCGCTGTCGAGTTCCCGCTGGGCGCCCACCTCCGCCAGGAGGCGTCGGGGATTGTGGCCGGCGGTCTCGGCCTGGGCGAGGGTTGTGGTCAGGGAGGTCCAAGTGGGGTCGGCGAGGATCCGGTCAGCGTGGTCGGGGAGGGCCGCACGAACGTCCTGCTCGAAGCGGCGGGCGGTTGCGACTCCTGGTGCGCGGCGGGCCAAGTCCGCCAGGGCGGGTGCGGCGGCCTGCTGGTAGCCCGCGTGTAGGTGGCGGAAGGCTTCCTCGGCTGCTGCCGCCTGCTGTTCGTGGCCGCGCTGCTCGTGCCACTTGGCAGCAGCGCGGGCCAGATGCATGGTGGCAAAGAGCAGGGCGATCGCGAGCCCTCCCGGCTCGCCGGAGGCGTAGGCAAGTTCCTTCGCGGCCTTGCGCAGGGCGGCTGCGGCTTGGTGGTCGGCGCGGGTGGCGGAGCGGCGGGCGCGGTTGAACGCCATCGCCGCCGCCTGCAGTTCCGCCCGGTGTGGGCCGGTCGTGGCGCTGGCGATGTTGTACAGGGCGTCGCCGAAGGCGGCCAGGTGCCCCTGGGCGGCGGCATCGTCACCGGAGTCGAGTACGGTGCGTGCCGCGTGTATGGCGGTGGTGGTGTGCCGCCATGGGTCGGCGGGGTCCGCCACATACCGCGGGTGGTCGGCCACCTTCTGGTCGGGGAGGCGTTCGCGTAGGCGGTTGATGGAGAGGTCGGGGGCGAGTTTCGAGCCGCCGTACCAGACGGGTTCGCCGGCCGCGTTGGTGTCGCCGGGTGCGGCGAGGCTGTAGCCGATCACGTCGCCAGTCTCGGGGCCGAGGCGCGTTTTGACCTTGATGCCGAGGGACTGCAGCACGGTGAAGTAGTCGGCTTCGGTTCGTACGGCGGCGGCGACCGCGTACGCCTGCTCGCGCAGCCACTGCCGTGCCGTGACCGTCTGGCCCTGGCGCTCGGCCTTGGCGCGTTCGGCGCCGGTGGGAGTGCGGGGCGCGGTGAGGTCGCCGGGCTTCAGGCGGCGCAGGCCGAACTCGGCTTCGATCTTGCGGCACTCGGCTTGGGCGCGCTGTCCGTCTTGGTGGGTGCGGGGGCGGCGTCCGTCGGCGCGGACGGTGGTGGCCATGATGTGGATGTGGTCGTCGGCGTGGCGCACAGCGATCCATCGGCATGCCTTGTCGTCGCCTTCGGGGGCGATGCTGGCGGCGTGAACGATGCGGCGGGCGACCTCGGCCCACTCGGCGTCGGTGAGGTAGCGGTCGCCGGGCGCGGTGCGGACCGGGCAGTGCCAGACGTGTTGAGGTGGTTTCTTGCCGCCCAGCTCGCGGGTGCGCAGGTCGACGTGGTGGTCGAGGCGCTTGGCGAGCTGGGAGTAGCTGGCCTTAGAGGCGCGGCCGGGGTCGGGGGCGCCGGCCATGTCCCAGGCGGCGACGATATGAGGGTCGGTGTGTTCGTCGCGGCGGCCGGGGCCGAAGAGGTAGACGATGAGTCCGCGGGTGTTGGAGCCGGTGGAGACGTCAGGAACCATGCGCGGTGCCCTCCGTCAGGAGCTGGTCGATCAGTCGGTAGCTGTTCTCGGCGGCTTGCTCGACGCGGTCCAGCACCGCCTCAGCGCGCTCGGGCACCGTTCCTCGGTGGATGGCTGCGGTGATCTGGTTGAGGTTGCCGCCGATGCGGTTCAGCGCGACGGTGTGTGCCTCGACGGCCTCGATCAGGGGGCGGACCGGGTCGTCCTCCGGGCTGCCGATCAGCCCCGTCTTGCCGAGGGCGACGGCGAGGGCGGCGTCGCCGACGAATCCGGCGAACTTCTGACCGTGCTGGTGTGCGGCGGCACTGATCACGCTCACAGCGGTCCGCGTGAAGCGGATGGTCTTCTCCTGGTCGCGCTTCTCCACGGTGCGCTTGCGGTTCATCAGCGCGGGCAGGACGGGGGCGTCGAGGTCCCGCCAGGAGGGCTGCTCGGCGGGCGGTTGGATATCGGCCGGCGGCTGAGTGGGAGGGGCGACGGCGTCGGCTGCGGGCGCGCAGCTCTCGGCTATGCCCTCCTCCGGCTCGGGCGCCCCCTGGCGCTCGGCCTTCTCCTCCGCCACCCCTGGGGCGGGGGCAAGCGCGGACGAAGCCTCGTTAGAGGCTCGTTCGCTCCAGCTTGCTGCTGATCGGCGGGTCAGGCCGAAGAATCCCTTGCGGCGGCGGGTGGGGGCGTTGTCGGTGCTCGTTTCGGGCATGGTGGTGCTCCGGTAGTCGGGTGCGATGGGGCTTCGTAGCATCCGTTGCATCCGTCCCGTAGCTGGTCAGGACAGGTACGGAGGCGGTCGCAGGTACGGAGTGATCCGTATCGGCGAGGAACTCCGTCCCCGCGCTGACCTGCTCGGGGACGGATGCGACGGATTGATACGGAGCTGGTGTCAGCGAGTGGGCCTGGGGCCGGCAGGCCCAACGGGCGGGCCGATGGGCAGCGTCCCCGACGGAGGGGCCGGTGGCTTGCCCTGGGCTCGACGTGCGACCACGGTCTCGCCGGCTGCGGGGGTCGGCTGGGCGGGGTCGGGGCAGTAGCGGGCCCAGGCGTCGAGGAACTGGTTACGGGCGTACGCCTTCGCCTGCCTGCCGTTCTCGAAGCGGTGGTTGGCCGGGCTGATACCGAAGTCGCGCAGCAGGTTGGCCAGGTGGTAGGCGTTCAGACCCTTCGTCCCGTACTCGGCCCACGGAGCCTCCGCGTCCTGGACGAGGACGGCGAGCAGGTCGTGGCTGCGCAGCGCCTCCTTGTCGCCCTGTTGCTCGAAGACTCGGCGGATGTCCCGGAGCAACCGGGTCTTCAGCGTCGTCTGTTCGTCCTGGACCACCTCGTTCCGGGTCATCGCCAGGCAGGCCGCACGGGCGTGGGCGGGCCAGTGGCCGCCGGCCAGGTCGGCGACGATGACCAGGGGCTCCCAGGTGTCGGCAGCCCGGTCTTCGACCGGCATCGGTGGCACCAGCCGCTCCGCCGCCCCGCGCAGCGGGGTCAGCCACGCGGCCAGCCGGTCCCGCAGCGCGTTCAGTTCCGGGACGGAGTGCCGGGAGCGGAAGGGGGCGACCTTCTCGCCGGGCTTGCGCTTCTGCATGCGGAGCACGACGGCGCGGTCCATGATCGTGTCCGGCAAGTCGCCGATGCCTGCCAGCGCGGCCATGGCGAAGGTCGGAAAGGCAGTCGGCTTGTGCTCCGGGCCTGAGATCCGCCAGGCAGGGCGGTTGCGCTGGTGCCCGGCGTTCAGCAGGCCACGGAGGTCCTCCTTGTCGCCGGCCTTCGGGCCGAAGATGGTGTCGGCCTCGTCCACCAGGAGCGTCGGCGGGTTCTTGCCGATGACGCGGAACACCACCGCAGGCGACGTGTTCACCGTCATCATCGGCTGGTACACGGTCTCATGGAGTACGTCGAGGACTCGGGACTTGCCGCACCCCTTGGTCGGCCCCACGACCGCCAGTCGTGGCGCGTGCTGGAGGGCGGGCTGGACATGGGAGGCCGCCACCCACAACGTGACCGCCGTCAGCGCCTCGTCGCTCGGCAACACGACGTACCGGCCGATAGCCGCACGCAGGTCATCCAGCAGCGCGGCTCCTTCGTCGGCCGTCTCGCCGCCCGTACCGGCGCGGTCCCCGGTCCCCGATCCGCTCTCGGGGACCGCGGTCCCCACAGATGCGTGGGGACCGTAGCTCTCACCATCGGCTCGGAGCGCGGCGTGCTCGCCCGGGATTCGGGGACCGGGTTCGGGGACCAGGAGACCGAAAGTCTCCGTCCGGTCCCCGGCTTCCGCTCCCGCGGGACCGGTCCCCAGGGTGCTGACCTGCACATGTTCCGCGCTGGGGGTGTTTCGGTCCCCGACCGGAACACCCGTCGAAGCATCGCCGCTGGCGGGTGCAGCAGGGGACCGTGACTCCGTTCGGTCCCCGCTTCGGTCCCCGTTGCTCCAGGGGATGCCCTGGCCGGGGACCGCGGCGGCGGGCCAGACAACCTCGGATGCGCTCGAGGTGGCGGGGGACGTAGAGTCCTCCATAGACGTTCCTCTCAGGTGAGGGACGGGACGGGCAAGGTCCCGCCCCCACCGGTTCGTTCGTTCAGGGATGGGCGACGTGCAGGGGAATCTCCGGCCCTCGGCGTTGGCGCGCCGGGGGCCGTTGCTGTGTCCGGGGCTGCCGTCGACTCACGAGGCCAGGCCCCACTCGTCTCGGCCATCGATCAGCGTGCGCTCGTAGCGCAGCAGCTCCGCCTCGGGGTACAGCACCCGCTTGCCGACCTTGATGCCGAGCGGCCCCTTCTTGATGTGGCGCCAGTAGCGGACGGTGCTTTCGGCTGTGCGGTAGCGCTCGGCGACCTCGGCGGTGGTCAGGTATCGCATACTTTCCTATTCGGCTAGGTAGCGATTCGATCTGCATAGAGTTGTACCCCAGGATTGGCGGTTACCCAAATCGGGCAGCTCATGTTTCAATTGGGATAGCGACGGTGGCGATGGAGGTTCGATGGCAGGCGACAGGCCCGAGGGTGGCGAGGTGCCGCTGCTCTACAGCGAAGGAAACGTGGCCGCGCGCGTAGCCCTGGAACGCGAGGTCAGAGGGTGGAGCACGACCGAGCTGGCGGAGCGGGTGACCAGAGCCGGCATCAAGATGAACCAGACGGCGGTCTGGCGCATCGAGAACGGCACCCCCCGCCGGCGCATCAACCTCGACGAGGCCCTCGCCTTCTCTCGCGTGTTCGAGCTCCCCCTCGAAGAGCTGATGTCCCCGCCCCTGGAGGGGCTCGACATCGACAGCCGACGCCTTGTCCAAGAGGCCGTCGAGGCGTTCTACGAGGCCCGAGACGCGCGCGACCGCCTGCATCACGCCGTGGTCGCCATCGCCGACCACATCAAGGCCCATCCCGACAGCTCGCGGGCGATCCACGAGCAGTGCCTCCGCCTCATGGGCGACGAGCGTGACGCTCGCACGCTCAGCAGCGACATCGAGGATGGCGGCCACTACTGACAACCGACACGAAGGAGAGGCCACTTGGCCAACATCCAGAAGCGCCCCAACGGCAAATGGCGTGCCCGCTACCGCGATCTCGACGGTAAAGAGCACGCCCGCCACTTCGACCGCAAGATCGACGCCCAGCGGTGGATCGACGAGGTCACGGCCAGCCTGGTCACCGGTCAGTACGTCGACCCGCGATCGGCGAAGAAGCCCTTCAAGGAGTACGCGGAGGAATGGCGGGCCATCCAGCCGCACCGGCCTTCCACGGCCAAGGCGGTGGCCCAGCACCTGCGCTGCTACGTCTACCCCGCCTGGGAAAAGCGGTCACTCGGCGCGATCAAGCCCGGCGACGTACAGAGCTGGGTCACCAGCCTGACCACCGCGCACGGGCTGGCCGCCAGCACCTCACGGACGGTCTTCAACACGGTCAACGCCGTCTTCCGGGCGGCCGTCCGTGACCGCATGATCCCTCACAACCCGTGCGCCGAGGCAAAACTGCCCTCGGTGCCCCGGAAGAAGATCGTGCCGCTCGCCGTCGAGCAGGTACGGACTCTGGCTGAGGAGATACCCGCGCGCTACAAGGGCCTCGTGTTGCTCGGCGCGGCCACTGGGCTCCGCCCCGGTGAGCTGTTCGGCCTCCAGCTCCGGCACGTCGACCTGCTGCACGCGACCGTCTCGGTCGAGCAGCAGATCCAGCAGACCGCCAAGCACGGCGTGTACGTCTGCCCGCCCAAGACCGCTCGCTCGCACCGCATGGTCCCGCTCCCCCGCATGGCGGTGGATGCGATGAAGGCCCATCTGCGGGACTTCCCCGCCGATGGGCCCGAAGGCTGGATCTTCACGGCGCCGCAGGGCGGACCCGTGGTCTACACGCACTTCATGGACGGGTCCTGGCGGCCCGCCTGTGCGAAGGCGGGCATACCGAAGGGCACCGGACCCCATGCCCTCCGGCATCACTACGCCAGCCTGCTGATCAAGCACGGCGAGTCCGTGAAGACGGTCTCCGAGCGCCTCGGGCACACCAATGCGGCCATGACGCTGAACATCTACACCCACCTGTGGCCCGACTCCGAGGAGCGGACCCGGGCCGCCGTCGACAAGGCGTACGCGGACCAGTCCGCCGATGCCAAGCAACAGGTCGACGAAGCGGCGTAGCCGCTCCCCCGCGCGCTGACCGAAGTCAGCACGCTGCGGACTCTGTGCGGACCGCAAAGGCCGCCCAACCCACTCCGCCGCAGGTCAGACGACCTTTCGCTAGATCAACTAGACGTTGAAGCGGAACTCCACCACGTCCCCGTCGGCCATCACGTACTCCTTGCCCTCCATGCGCGCCTTGCCGGCCGCGCGGGCCTCGGCGACCGAGCCGGTCTCGACGAGGTCGGCGAAGGAGATGACCTCGGCCTTGATGAAGCCCTTCTGGAAGTCGGTGTGGATCACACCGGCCGCCTCGGGGGCCGTGGCGCCCTTCTTGATGGTCCAGGCGCGGGACTCCTTGGGACCGGCCGTGAGGTAGGTCTGCAGGCCGAGGGTGTCGAAGCCGACGCGGGCCAGGGTGGCCAGGCCGGGCTCCTCCTGGCCGACGGACTGGAGCAGCTCCAGGGCCTCCTCCTCGTCCAGCTCGGCCAGGTCGGCCTCCAGCTTGGCGTTGAGGAAGATGGCCTCGGCCGGGGCGACCAGGGCGCGCTGCTCGTCCTTGAACGCCTCGTCGGTCAGCTCCTCCTCGTCGACGTTGAAGACGTAGAGGAACGGCTTGGTGGTGAGCAGGTGGAGGTCGTGCAGGAGCTCCGCCTTCTCCGAGCCCTGGAGGATGCCGGCCGAGAAGAGGGTGTTGCCCTCCTCCAGGATGGCCTTGGCCGCCTCGACCGCCGCCACCTTGGGGGCGACGTCCTTCTTGATCCGCGACTCCTTCTGGAGGCGCGGCAGGACCTTCTCGATGGTCTGGAGGTCGGCGAGGATCAGCTCGGTGTTGATCGTCTCGATGTCGTCCTTGGGCGAGACCTTGCCGTCGACGTGGACGACGTTCTCGTCCTTGAAGGCGCGGATGACCTGGCAGATGGCGTCGGACTCGCGGATGTTCGCGAGGAACTTGTTGCCCAGGCCCTCGCCCTCGCTGGCGCCGCGCACGATGCCGGCGATGTCGACGAAGTCGACGGTGGCGGGGAGGACCCGCTGCGAGCCGAAGATCTCGGCGAGCCTGGTCAGCCGGGCGTCGGGGACGCCGACGACGCCGACGTTGGGCTCGATGGTGGCGAACGGGTAGTTGGCCGCCAGCACGTCGTTCTTGGTCAGGGCGTTGAACAGGGTCGACTTGCCGACGTTGGGCAGACCGACGATTCCGATCGTGAGCGACACGTGACGACTTCCCGTTAGCGAGAGAAAAAGGGGGCTCGGCCCACGGCGGGCCGGTCATCCAGTCTACGGGTCCGTACCACGACCGGACCCGGGGCGCCGGACGGCGTCCGTCGAACGCACGGCCGTGGTGGCCGAACCGCGTGTCCCAGCCCGGTCCGCGGGCGTCCGGAGACCGGGGGCCTGTCCGGCGGTCGGGCGAAGGCTCCGGTCACGGTGCGCGCGGATGCCGCCGGACCCTCGCCGCGGTGGCCCCTCGCCGTCGCGGCGGACGGTTCCTGGCCCGCCGCGACGGCGGGCGACCACGACGTACCGGCCCGGCGGTGTCCGCACCGGGGCGCGCCCCCGCGAAGATCCGCCGGGCAGGCCCTAATTTGGTCGCGTGGAGCAACCGAGCACGCGTATCCCCCAGCGCAAGGTCCGCCGCGGGTCGCCCGTGCCCCGCCCCGCGGCGCCCGTGGGCCAGGGCGGCCGGGGCGGCCGGGGCTCCCCGGCGGCGGACCGCACACGGCCGCGCCGCACCGCGGTCACGGCCGGCCGGCTGCCGCCACCCCGGCTGACGGGGCTGGGCAGCGGGCTGCTGACCACCCTGGCCATGCTCGCGGCCGGCGGTCTGGTGTCGCTGCTGCTGCACGGCTCCGCCCCGGCGTACGGGATGCTCTTCGTGCTGGCCTCGGCGGCCTGCGCGTTCTCCGTGCGGCCGTCCGAGCTGATGGCTGCTCCGGTGGCCGCGCCGATCGCCTACGCGGTGGGGGCGCTGCCGCTGGGCGACGAGACCGGGGGGCCCGGCGCCCAGCTGATGGGGCTGGTCACCCTGCTGTCGCTGAACGCCGGCTGGCTCTACTCCGGCACCCTGGTGGCCGGTCTGATCGCGCTCGTCCGGCGGATCGCCCACGTCAGAGCGCGTCGGCGGCGGCTCGAACGGGAGCGCCCCCGGCCGCAGCGGCGGCCGCCATCCCCGCCCCCACGATCCCCGCGTCGTTCTGCAGAGCCGCGGGGACGATCTCCGCGCTGATCCCCCGGATCAGCGGCAGGAACTTGTCGGCCTTGCGGCTGACGCCGCCGCCGATCACGAACAGCTCGGGCGAGAAGAGCGCCTCGACGTGCGCGAGGTACTTCTGCACCCGCCGGGCCCAGCGCTCCCAGCTGAGGCCCTCGTCCTCCTTGGCCCGGCTGGAGGCGCGCTTCTCGGCGTCGTGCCCCTTGAGCTCCAGATGGCCCAGCTCGGTGTTGGGGACGAGCCGGCCGCCGCTGAACAGGGCGCTGCCGATGCCGGTGCCGAAGGTGAGCACGATGACCGTGCCGGTCCGGCCGCGGCCCGCCCCGAAGGTCATCTCGGCCATGCCGGCGGCGTCCGCGTCGTTCAGCACGGTCACCGGGCGGCCGAGCCGCTCGCCGAGCAGGGCGGCGGCGTCCACGCCGATCCACGCCTTGTCGACGTTGGCGGCGGTGCGCGCCGTGCCGCCGACCACCACGCCGGGGAAGGTGGCCCCGACGGGCGCGTCGGACCAGCCGAAGTGATCCACCACCTGCCGGACGCGGTCCGCGACCGCGTCCGGCGAGGAGGGCTGCGGAGTGAGCACCTTGAAGCGCTCCTGGGCGAGCCCGCCGCCCGTCAGGTCCACCGGGGCGCCCTTGATGCCCGATCCGCCGATGTCCACGCCGATGACGTTCGAGCCGGTGACGTTCGAGACGTTCATACCGACCACGCTACGGGCGGACGGCGGCGGTCACCCCTCGGACGGAGCGGATTCCTTCACCAGGCCGGCCGCCTCGGTGCGCAGGTCGCGGCGGAGCTCCTTGGGGAGGGAGAAGGCGATGTGCTCCTCGGCCGCCTTGACGGTCTCGACGTCCTCGTAGCCGCGCTGGGCGAGCCATTCCAGGACGCCCTCGACGAGGATCTCCGGGACGGACGCGCCGGAGGTGACGCCGACGGTGTTCACGCCCTCCAGCCAGGTCTCGTCGATCTCCTCGGCGTAGTCGACGAGGTGGGCGGCGCGGGCGCCGGCGCCGAGGGCGACCTCGACGAGGCGGACGGAGTTGGAGGAGTTCTTCGAGCCGACGACGATGACGAGGTCGGCCTCGGCTCCCATCTGCTTGACCGCGGTCTGCCGGTTCTGCGTGGCGTAGCAGATGTCGTCGGAGGGCGGGGAGAGCAGGTTCGGGAAGCGGCCCTTGAGGGCGTCGACGGTCTCCATGGTCTCGTCGACGGACAGCGTGGTCTGGGAGAGCCAGACGACCTTGTCCGGGTCGCGGACCTCGACGTTCGGGACGTCGTCGGGGCCGTCCACGAGCTGGATGTGGTCGGGGGCCTCGCCGGAGGTGCCGATGACCTCCTCGTGGCCCTCGTGGCCGATCAGGAGGATGTCGTAGTCGTCCTTGGCGAAGCGGACGGCCTCCTTGTGGACCTTGGTGACCAGCGGGCAGGTGGCGTCGATGGTGGCGAGCCGGCCCCGGCGGGCCTCCTCGTGCACGACGGGCGCGACACCGTGCGCGGAGAAGATGACGATGTTGCCCTCGGGCACCTCCTCCGTCTCCTCGACGAAGATGGCGCCCTTCTTCTCCAGGGTCTTCACGACGTACTTGTTGTGCACGATCTCGTGCCGTACGTAGACGGGCGCGCCGTACTGCTCCAGGGCCTTCTCGACGGCGATGACGGCGCGGTCGACGCCCGCGCAGTAGCCACGGGGGGCGGCGAGCAGGACCTTGCGGGCGGTCTGGTCAGTCATGCGGTCCATCGTACGGGCCCGGCCCCCGCTGTCGGGCCCCGCCGCTACGCTCGTCCCCATGGCTCTGCAGACCTCCCCGGATGCCCCGATTCCCGTCGGCCGGGTCTCGCGTCTCATCGGCGGCTGGATCGACCGGCTGGGCGCCGTGTGGGTCGAGGGGCAGATCACGCAGCTCTCGCGCCGGCCCGGCGCCGGCGTCGTGTTCCTGACGCTGCGCGACCCGGCGCACGACATCTCCCTCTCGGTGACCTGCTTCCGCTCGGTCTTCGACCAGGTCGCGGACGTCGTCTCGGAGGGCGCGCGCGTGGTGGTGCACGCCAAGCCGGAGTGGTACGCGCCGCGCGGCCAGCTGTCGCTGCGGGCAGCGGAGATCCGTCCGGTGGGCGTGGGCGAGTTGCTGGCGCGGCTGGAGCAGCTGAAGAAGTCGCTGGCCGCGGAGGGCCTGTTCGAGGCCGCGCGCAAGCGGCCGCTGCCGTTCCTGCCGCAGCTGGTCGGCCTGGTCTGCGGCCGGGCCTCGGCCGCCGAGCGGGACGTTCTGGAGAACGCCCGGCACCGCTGGCCGCACGTCCGCTTCGAGGTGCGCAACGTGCCGGTGCAGGGCGTGCACGCGGTGCCGCGCGTCGTGGAGGCCGTCCAGGAGCTGGACGCGCACCGCGAGGTCGACGTGATCATCGTGGCGCGCGGCGGCGGCAGCGTGGAGGACCTGCTGCCCTTCTCGGACGAGCGGCTCGTCCGGGCGGTGGCCGCGTGCCGTACGCCGGTGGTGTCGGCGATCGGGCACGAGCCGGACTCGCCGCTGCTGGACCTGGTCGCGGATCTGCGGGCGTCCACGCCGACGGACGCGGCCAAGCGCGTCGTGCCGGACGTGGGCGAGGAGCTGACGCGGGTGCGGCAGCTGCGCGACCGGGCCCTGCGCTGTGTGACGGCGCTGGTGGAACGGGAGGAGCGGGGGCTGGCGTCGGTGCGGGCGCGGCCGTGCATGGAGCGGCCGCACCGGATGGTGGAGGAGCGCGAGGAGCGGATCGCGGAGCTGACCGGCCGGGCGCGGCGCACCCTGGGCCATCTGCTGGACCGCGCGGAGTCCGAGCTGACGCACACGCACGCGCGCGTGGTCGCGCTGTCCCCGGCGGCGACGCTGCGCCGCGGCTACGCCGTCCTCCAGCACGCCGACGGGTCGGTGGTGCGCGCGGCGGACGAGGTGGCGGCGGACGAGGAGCTGCGGGCGCGGGACGCGCGGGGCGAGTTCGCGGTGCGTGCCGTCGCGGCGCCGGATGCTGTCGTACCGCCCGCTTAGGCTGGTGGCCATGGCGACGACGGGCGAGACGGACACGACGGCCGCCCCCGGGGAGGACCTCGGGGCGCTGGGCTACGAGCAGGCGCGGGACGAACTGATCGACGTGGTGCGCCGCCTGGAGGCGGGCGGCACCACGCTGGAGGAGTCCCTGGCCCTGTGGGAGCGGGGCGAGGCGCTGGCGAAGGTGTGCCGCCGCTGGCTGGAGGGCGCGCGCGAGCGGCTGGACGCGGCGCTGGCGGAGCCGGAGTCCGCCGACGCGGACGTACGGCGCAGGACGGCGCCGGAGACCGACGGCGAGGACTGACCCCGCGGCGCCGGCCGGCGACTGCGGCGATCACCCCGGAACGTGACCTGGGTCACGTGCACCCCGATTTAGTTGAAAGTTAATCCATCTCGCGTAGAGTGGGCGTCACGAGCCAGGACATCTCCACGCGAAAAGGATTCCCGATGACCCTCGCCCTCGACTCCGCCGCCCAGGACCTGCTCTTCCGCGAGGCCCACACGGCCAACACCTTCACCGACGAGCCCGTCTCGGACGAGCAGCTGCAGGCCGTCTACGACCTGATCAAGCTGGCGCCGACCGCGTTCAACCAGTCGCCGCTGCGCATCGTCCTGGTCCGCTCCGAGGAGGCCCGCGAGCGCCTGCTCCCGCTGATGGCCGAGGGCAACCGCGCCAAGACCGCCTCCGCGCCGGTCGTCGCCATCCTGGCCGCCGACAACGAGTTCCACGAGGAGCTGCCGGCCCTGTTCCCGCACTTCCCGCAGGCCAAGGACGTCTTCTTCAGCGAGCGCCCGGTCCGTGAGCAGTCCGCCACGGTCAACGGCGCGCTCCAGGCCGCCTACTTCATCCTCGGCATCCGCGCCGCCGGCCTGGCCGCCGGCCCGATGACCGGCTTCGACTTCGCGGGCGTCCAGAAGGAGTTCCTGGACGGCGACCACACCCCGCTGATGATCGTCAACATCGGCAAGCCGGGCCCGGACGCCCACCACCCGCGCTCGCCGCGCCTGTCCTTCGAGCAGGCCGTCACCACGGTCTGATCACCGTCACCCGCGGTGCCGGCCGGCCGGCACCGCGACGACACCCCGGCCGTCGTGCTCAGCCGGAAGTCCGGGACTCCCCCGTCGTCCCGGCCTTCTCGGCCTTGAGCGCGGCGGCCATGCTCGTCAGGTTCGCGTTCGACGCGGTTCCGGTGACCACCGTCGTCACACCGCGCTCCTCGCGCACCAGCGCGTTGTACTTCGGGCCCTCGTAACGGGTCCAGACGGCGTCGCCGATCCGCTGGGTGGTGGCCGTCTTCTCCGCGCCCTGGGTCACGCCGTCGATGAAGGCGACCGCCGGCCCGTCGCTCTGCTCGACCGCCACGTACTGCCGCTCCGGGTCGAGGAAGCCCAGGTGCCACACCGAGCCCTCCTTGCCGGCGCCGCCCGCCCGGTAGGACACGGACGTCGCCCGCCAGCCCTCGCCCAGGCCCTCCGGCGCGGCCACGGCGTACGGCGCCGCGCGGCGGGCCGTCATCAGCTCCACGCGGTAGCTGACCGCCTTGACCGGGTCGGCGCCACCGCCGTCGTGCGGGATGAAGAGATAACTCAGGACCGCCACCGGCACGACCACTGCCAGCGACAGCACCATGTTCCGGATCGTCTGCGTCTTGCCGTTCCTACCTGCCACGTCCCCATCGTCCCCCATGCCCGGACCGATCTTGACGCCGGTGGCGCCCGGACGGCCGGCGGGCCGGCGCGGCGGCCTTGACGGCGCTCATGCGTGGGGCGCCCTGCTCACTTTCGCAATCAACCGATAAAGTCATGGGCACCCTCACCCCCACGGCCGTCGCCGTACAGAAAGGTCCGCCCAGATGACCGATCATCACCTGCCGTCCCAGCTCGAGGTCAGCCCCGAGGCACCCGACCGCAACCTCGCGCTGGAGCTCGTCCGGGTCACCGAGGCGGGTGCCATGGCCTCGGGCCGCTGGGTGGGACGCGGCGACAAGAACGGCGCCGACGGTGCCGCGGTGCGCGCGATGCGCGCCCTGATCCACACCGTGTCGATGAACGGCGTGGTCGTGATCGGCGAGGGCGAGAAGGACAACGCCCCCATGCTCTACAACGGCGAGCGGGTGGGTGACGGGACCGGCCCGGAGTGCGACGTCGCCGTCGACCCCGTGGACGGCACCACGCTGACCGCCAAGGGCATGGCCAACGCCGTGTCCGTGCTGGCCGTGGCCGACCGCGGCTCCATGTTCGACCCGTCCGCCGTGTTCTACATGGACAAGCTGGTCACCGGCCCGGAGGCGGCCGACTTCGTCGACATCGACGCGCCGGTCGCGGTCAACATCCGCCGGATCGCCAAGGCGAAGCGTTCCTCCGTCGAGGACGTCACGGTCGTCGTCCTGGACCGTCCCCGCCACGACGGCCTGGTCAAGGAGATCCGCGAGGCCGGGGCCCGCATCAAGTTCATCTCCGACGGCGACGTGGCCGGCGCCATCATGGCCGCCCGCGAGGGCACCGGCATCGACCTGCTGCTGGGCATCGGCGGCACTCCCGAGGGCATCATCGCGGCCTGCGCGATGAAGTGCCTGGGCGGCACGATCCAGGCCAAGCTGTGGCCGAAGGACGACGAGGAGCGGCAGCGGGCGATCGACGCCGGTCACGACCTGGGCCGCGTCCTGCACACCGACGACCTGGTCAGCGGCGAGAACGTGTTCTTCGTCGCCACCGGCATCACCGACGGCGAGCTGCTGCGCGGCGTCCGCTACCGCAGCGAGACGGCCACCACGCAGTCGCTGGTCATGCGCTCCAAGTCGGGCACGATCCGCCAGATCGACTCCGAGCACCGCCTGTCGAAGCTGCGCGCCTACAGCACGATCGACTTCGAGCGCCCGCGGTAGGGCATCCGCGGAAGCGGAACGAGAACGGGCCGGGCCCCACCGTGGAAACGCGGCG
>NZ_JBFAPH010000026.1:0-34497 GCF_040675635.1 Streptomyces sp. NPDC049577 | reverse complement strand
CCGCGAGCCCACCCCGGAGGAGCTGGCCAAGGAGCTCGACATGACCCCCGAGAAGGTCATCGAGGTCCAGAAGTACGGCCGTGAGCCGATCTCCCTGCACACCCCGCTGGGCGAGGACGGCGACAGCGAGTTCGGTGACCTCATCGAGGACTCCGAGGCGGTCGTGCCGGCCGACGCGGTCAGCTTCACGCTCCTGCAGGAGCAGCTGCACTCCGTCCTGGACACGCTCAGCGAGCGCGAGGCTGGCGTGGTCTCCATGCGCTTCGGCCTCACCGATGGTCAGCCGAAGACGCTCGACGAGATCGGCAAGGTCTACGGCGTGACGCGTGAGCGCATCCGTCAGATCGAGTCGAAGACCATGTCCAAGCTGCGCCACCCGTCGCGTTCCCAGGTCCTGCGGGACTACCTGGACTGAGAGGCAACCCCAGAAGCGCCCCTGACCATTGCATTTACCGGTCAGGGGCGCTTCACTTTCTGAGCACAGCGCGACTAGCCCAGATATCGCGCCGTCTCGCCTCGGGGGGCCCGTGGAAACGGAAGACCTACTCAGCCTGCTCGACTCATGGACACTGCACCTCAGGGCTGAACGCAAGAGCAGCCAGACGATCAAGACCTACGGTGACGGAGTTCGCCGCTTCGCTAAGTGGTGCGCCGATAACTCCGTGCAGCCGTGCCTCGACAAGAAGACGGTCAACGCATTCATAGTCGGCCTGCTGGAGGCGGGCGCTGAACCGTCGACAGCCCGGTCTCGCCATCTGTCGCTCCGCCGCTTCTCGGCGTGGCTCGCTGCCGAGGGCGAGATAGACGAAGATCAAATCTCTGGCCTGAAGCCGCCGAAACTCGATAGCAAGATTGTTCCTGAGCTATCCGAGGACGAGCTCAAGGACCTCATCAAGGCATGCCAGGGCAAGGAGCTGTGGCACCGCCGGGACGAAGCGATTGTCCGCCTCATGATCGAAACGGGGGCGCGGGCCGGCGAGGTCGTCGCCATGGAGACGGAGGACGTCGACCTGAGAGCGGGCAGCGTCATCATCCGGCGCGGCAAGGGCGGTAAGGGGCGCCAGATCCCGATAGGCCCCCAGACTAGCCGCGCCATCGACCGGTACCTGCGGCTGCGCCGCACGCATCGGCTTGCAGGAAGCGCTGCTCTATGGCTCGGAGATCGCGGGAAGGGGTTCGGCTACTACGGGCTGTACTGCGCACTGACCTACCGTGCCGAGAAGGCCGGCATCAAAGACTTTCACCCGCACATCCTCAGACACACGGCCGCCGGCCGCTGGCTGGAGAAGGGCGGTTCAGAGACCGGTCTGATGGCCGTTGCCGGCTGGACTCGGCGGGACATGATTGACCGCTACACCCGTGCCTCGTCCGAGAAACGAGCCGCGGATGAAGCCCGACGCCTGAATCTGGGGGACCTCTGACGCACAGAAGCCGCCCCCGGGTATCCGGGGGCGGTTCTGGGGCCACGTCCCGCCATCTGGGCGGAAAGGGGCGCACCTCGCGTGAAGCGCCCGTCGTAGCCCCGCCCAAGGGCCCCGAGGTGGGGCAGGCGCTCCGGCGGAACACCACGCCCTCAATGGTTCAATGTTAAGTGACTTAGCATTGAATTAGTCGCTCAAGTGACATGTGCTGTTCAACACATGAGTGAGCGGCCGTCCGCGGCTCCGGAGGCGGACCCTGGGCGATCCGGCGCCGGGCGGGCACCACCTTCCATCTCCTCGACCGTCAGCCACCGCCGAGCGCGTCGGCACGCCGAGCAGGCGCGGAGGGCCCGTGTCATGCCTTCGGGGTGGAGGATGGCGACGACCGCCGGGGGATCTTCCGGAGAGCACGCCCCACAGCAGAGGCACGACTGCCTCATCGTGCATCGCCTCTGAGGAGCGCGAGGACCATGTCCGCACTGGCCAGCTGGTCCGAGGCCTCGGGGCACAGCAGCAGCCAGAAAGCGCCGGGACCGCTGCGTCGGCCGGGAGGCGGAGCGTGCAGGAAGGGCTGGTGGGCGTCGGCGCCAATGGCCGTCGCTTCGTCCGCGCTCCACTTCCTGGCGGTGCCGGGGCGGACGAGTACCTGGTAGGTGTCCTGGCGCCGGGAGACCACCACGCCGCAGGTGATGCCGGCCCGCCGAAAGGTGCCCTCGATCGCCCATCCGTCCCGCGGCGCCTTGATGGTGGCCTCGATCAGCTGACTGGGCAGGACGATGAGATCGAAGGTGCGTCCTACGGTGATCGCGGCCGACTGGCCGAGGGCCCATCGCTCGTGGGCGCGGGCGGGCTCGGACTCGTTGCGGGTGAGCCAGGAGACCGCCGGCGAGCCCTCGGTGAGGTACCGGCCGGGCGTCCAGCCGGTCACCGGCGGGGCGCCGCCGAAGATGCTCACGCCGCGGCGCTGGGGGCGGGGGTGGATGTGGATGGCGGCGTGGTCGTCTCGGGGGGTGACCGAGCCGCTGCCTTCGGGGTCGTCTGGGCGGTCGTGCTCGTGGAGGCTCACCGAGCGGCCCCCTCTTCCGTGAGAGGGGCGGCGAGTTGGTCGGCGTTGAGTTGGCCGAGGGGAGGGGTGTCCTTCATCGGTGTCTCCGGGGGGAAAGGGTTCACGTGCGGGTGGCGGGCGCCAGGTGGCATTTGCATGTGCAGGGCAGGCGTTCGGTGGAGGTGGGGCGCGGAGTCGCCACGACGAGGCGGATCGGTGTGGAGCCGGGGCATGCGGCGTGCTGACCTGTACGGCACTCCTCTCTGATGTGGGGGATGGGCGGCTGGCTGTTGGGTGCGGAGGGGTCTCCGGGCGGGCCGGGCCTCGGTCGGGCTCTGCCGCGTTCGGCGTCGCGCGGGTGTTGCTGGACGAGGCGGGATTTGCGAGGCACGGTGCACGTCCTTCGAGCGCGTGCGCCAACGTCTCGCTGGCGCGCCCACAGCTTCTGTGGGGGGAGGAGGCCCGACCGGGCCTTTCTTGTGCACCACCACCGTTCCAATTCGCGCCGCATGCGTCACGGGCAGCGGCGCCCAAGATTCATGGACAGCCTGGCGAGCGACTGACCTGCACAGACGCGTCCTTGTGGACGCGAATTTGGACGGCCGTCGAATATGTCCTGCCTGAAAGCGGGCATTTGGTGGCGGGGCGGCGGCTACCGTTGTGGCCATTCACCACGTCACAGGGACGCCCATGCCTCCTCGCTCTACCGCCGGGAGCAAGCCTGAGCGCGACCGGCTGCGCCAAGAGATGACGGCCCTCGGATGCCCCCGGGCCGAGATCGCATCGGAGATGCGTGCTCGTTTCTCCTTTAGGCCCCGAGAGGCATGGCGGCATGCCCGCGGATGGACCTTGCAGGAGACCGCGGACCACATCAACGAGGCAGGTGCCCGCCGCAGTGAAGCGCTCGCTGCGGACGCCAGCTTGGTGGGCAAGTGGGAGAAGTGGCCGGGTCCCTCAGGGCGGCGCCCCACGCTGGCCGTCCTCGCCGTTCTCAGCGAGATCTACGAGTGCAGCATCGAGCAGCTGCTGGACCTCGACGACCGACGGGCGATGCCCGACACGGAGCGCCTAGTCCTCGCCCAGGCGGCGGGCCCAGTAGCGGAAGGTGATGACCCTCAGCCAGCGCCCGCGAGGCGTCGGGAACCGGTGGGCGCCGAATTGCTGCACGTCGCCGCTGAGGAGTCGGCGACCTGGGCGGCATGGGCCGAGGCCACCAACGTAGGCGACATCGCCATTGAGCAGCTCATGGCGGACACCCGTGCTCTCTCCGAGGACTACCTGGCCGGAGACCCGGCACACGTCTTCACCCAGACGCGCCGACTCCGCGACCGCACCTTCACTCTCCTTGAGGGGCGGCAGTATCCCCGGCAAGCCAGTGACCTCTACGTGGTGGCCGGCTACCTGTGCACCTTGCTCGCTTGGATGTCCAGCGACCTTGGTCAACTTCGCGATGCCGAGACCCACGGCCGCACCGCGTGGCTGTGCGCCGAACTGGCCGGCCATCGTGAGCTGAGCGCCTGGGTGCTCTCCACCCGGTCCAAAATCGCCTTCTGGGACGGCCGGCTCCGCGACGCCATCACCCACGCCCGACGCGGCAGCGCATGCCGCCCACGGGGCACCGTGGCCGTGCTCCTGGCCTCCCAAGAGGCCGACGCATGGTCGGAACTGGGGGCGATGGACGAAGCCCGGGCCGCGCTGGCCCGCGCCACCGACGCCCGCGACCAACTCGCAGCGGCCCAAGACGAGATCGGCGGCCTGTTCTCCTGCCCGGAAGTACGCAGAGCCAACTACGCCGCCGCAGTCCTCACCCGGGCCGGTGATGCCCAAAGCGCCCTCGCGGAAGCCGACCACGCCCTGCGAAGCCAGCCTGCCCACTCCTACGGCACCGCAGCCCAGATCCATATCGCGCGCGCCTCCGCGTTCCTCCTCCTCGACTCGCCCGATGGCGCCGCAGAAGCAGTCGCCCCCGTGGTGGCCCTGCCGCCGGAGCAGCGTCTGGAACCGGTCATGCGCCGCATGCGCGACCTGGCGACTGCCATCGCGCGGTCGCGATGGTCCGCAGCGCGGCCGGCCGCGCGCCTCCAGGAGGAGATCGATGCGTGGTGCCTGACAACGGCACCACGTCTCCTCGCCCTCTCGCCAGGCAGCAGCTCCGGCTGATTGGATGGCTGGCCATGAGCACTCACCAAGGGGCTATGGCCAACCACTGGTGGTGGAGGCCCGGTTGGCGCGAAGGGCGGCGGTTCTACACCTGGCACTTCACCTTCCAGGACGCTGCGGAAGTGCACCGGATCGCCGAGGCATACCGTCAAAGTCTCGCCGACGTGCCAGGGCTCGATCTGGTGCCGGATCAGTGGCTGCACCTGACAATGCAGGGCCTGGGGTTCGTGGACGAGGTACCGGAGAAGGATGTCCGAGCCATCGTGGAGGCCGCGGCTGCACGTCTGCGCGCGGTGCCGGCCTTCGAGCTGGCGCTGCACCGGCCAGAGACCACGCCCGAGGCGATCCGGTGGGAAGCTTCACCGAGCCGGCCCCCGGCCGATGTCCGGACGGCGATTCGAGCTGCCATCGCGGAGGTGTGGGCGGAAGTTCCCGAGCCGGCTGACGGCTTCGCCCCGCACGTCTCCATCGCGTATAGCAACGCTGAGGGCCCTGCGAGGTTGGTGTCCGACGCGCTCGCTCGGGTCGACGCCAAGCCGGCTCGGGCTCAGATCGACAGTGTCGAACTGATCGTGCTGAACCGCGATCACCGTATGTATGAGTGGGAGCGCTTCGCCAGCGTGCCGCTCGGCTGACAACTCGCACCGCCGGTGAGCCTTGGGCTGAGGCCGTAGGAGCGCGGGTGACGGCGCCTTGCTGGCTAGAATCGTTAGCGTGTCCGACGCCTTGAATATCCCAAATGAGCTCTTTGGGCTGGAACGCGCCGCCGAAGAAGAGCGGGCCAAGCTCGTCGGTCTTGACGGCGAAGAGCGAGAGGCACAGTGGCGGGCATGGAGGGACTCCGCAGTCGTCGTTCAGGCGGCCATCACCGAGCACGCCGCCGCCGCTGGCATCAGCCGGTATGAGGTCGAGAAGGTCGTGAAGCAGGCGGTCCGGCACCCGGAGCCCGGAACGGAGTAGCTCCGCATGCCGGTGCCTCTCGCCGCCCGCAGGGTGGTGGTGTGGCAGCAGGCCCACGCGTCGTCGTCTACCCGCCGGACGACTCCGGCGGCGGCCGAGTGCGCGCCGACGGCGGGCCGGGTGTGGTCCACTGCCTTTCGGGCCCACGAACAGGCCCGGGCCGGCAACGAGGAGGTCGCATGAGCGCCGGCCCCACGTCGACCGTGGCAGCTATCGCTGCCCTCCGACAACAGGCAGAGCAGAAAGTCGCGGCTGTCGAGAAGGCCATCGGTCAGCTGCGGCGCGAACGCGGCCGCCTTACTGTCCGGGCCATCGCCGAGCGAGCGGGCGTCCCCCCACGTTCCTCTACAAGAACATCTCCGCCCGCACCCTGGTGAAGAAAGAGTGGAGCTTGCGTAGGTTGACGGGTTGACGCACCCTGGGTCATATGAATGACCGCCTTGATGGCCTACTCGTGGCGGGCTTCCAGGACGCCCTCGCGGGAATGCAGGACCTCGTCAAGTCCGTCCCCGTCCGTGAGGCATACGACATGGGCTACCAAGCCGCCCATGCGGCCCTCGCGCCGATCGCCTGGGCGAAGGCAATTGGTGATCGACTCGACACTACTCAGACGCAAGACTTGCTGGGAGTCTCACGGCAGGCCCTGGCCAAACGTGTTGCATCCGGAAGTCTCCTCAGACTTCCAGGGAAGACGACCAGCTACTATCCCCGCTGGCAGTTCGACACCGCCGCTCAGGAGGTTCGACCACTGGTCCAGAGGATCTTGAAGATCTTCGCCGAGCACGGTGAACGCGACCCCTACATGATCGCCACGTGGATGATGACGCCCAACGGTGATCTCAGTCAGGCGAAGCCTGCCGAATGGTTGGAAAATGGGAAGGAGGAAGATCCCCTTCTGCGGGCAGTTCACGCAGTCGCAGAGAGGTGGGGTGGACCGAATGACTCCTCCTCCCCCGAAGAGCCCGGAAGAACTTGCGAAGATCAGGAATCACTTTCCACGGCTTGCCATCTGGCCTAAGCAGACCCTTTACCGAGCCCACAAGGCCATTCTCGGGCCGCTGTACTACTGCACGAACGGACTTTGCCGCTTCGACCCGCCCCTGCAGGGCCAGCTGCCCGACTACGGAACGTGTTGTACGGCTTACTGGGATGCAGTCGCTGTCTTGGAACACCTAGGGCAGGACATCCTGAGTCAAGAATGGATGGAGCAGCGCAGAGTTTCGCCGGTCAAAGTCAAGTCCGTTCATACCGTCGCTGATGTGCTCGCGTCGGCGGTCGGAACCTGGCACATAGGGGGCGACCTCTCGGCCGGCAAGGACCGGAGCCTGACTCAAGAATGGGGCGCCACGTTCTACGGGGTGGGACTCCACGGCGTCCGTCACAAGTCTGCTCAGGACGCGAGGCTGGAGGAGAAGTGCGTCGCCTTCTTCGGGCGCCCAGGAGAGCATGATGATCTCCTTGAGAGTGGTGATCCCCAGCCGCTAGGGTCCGCTCTCGCCCGAGTCCTTGCGCAACGGTTCGGCGTTCACGCCTTCCCACAGGCTCCGCTTGCTTGAGCGCTCAGCTCGACGGCAGGGCCCTCGAGCGCCTAATGCGGCAGTCGGAAAGTTGCGCGATGTGGCCGAGTTCCTCCGCCGCGCTGGCCTGGAGGAAGGTCTCTTCGCGATCGACGATCCCCGGCTGATCGAGTGGCGCGGCGGCGGCCCAGCGGAATGGGGTCCCGGGGAGTAAGCGTCTCCCGCCGATAGAATCGAACGCGTGAACGACCTGCCGCCGGACCTCCCCCGCCTCCGCACCCTGGAGACCTGGCTGGCGCACACCCTCGACCGCGTCCGCGCCCGCATCGCCGACCTCGAACGCCAGACCGCCAATACGCCCCCGCCGCCGCCCCACGTACCCGACTGGGTGCTCAGCGGCGGCCGCGCCGGCCAAGATCCTGCCCTCCATGTCGGCGGCTGCGGCATGGCCGGGAAGAGCCCCCGGCCGCTCACCCGCGACCAGGCGCTCCAAGCCCTGACCGACGGCTCGGTACCGGCCTGCCCGATCTGCCGACCGGACACCGAACTCGGCCTGCTGTAAAACGCTGACCTCACGACCGCTTTGAACGTCGGCGCACGGCCTGGAAGGGGAGTACGTTGCTGCCTCTCTCCCGTCGGATCGCCGCCGTCGCCGGCGCCCCGTTCGCCCCCGGACACGTGCCCTTCCACCAGCCGCTGCCTCGCCGCAGCACGGCTCCGTGGCGAGCAAGGGAACCGTCCTTGTAGACGGCCACGCTCTTGCCGCACGTGGGGCACTCCGTCCGTGGCTTGACTCTCTCGGCCTTGGCCGCGCTGCTGGGCTGGGTGGCGTGCCAAGGGGCGTCGAGGTAGTGCTTGACCGGGAGCCAGTCGGGATACTCGCCGGCTTCGACGCGGCGGACGATCTGGTTGCAGCGGTCGCAGACAAGCCCGCGGACGGCCCAATCGCCGAGGGCGTGGTCGTGGTCGATATTGAGCGGCCGGCCGGGTCGGGGCCGCGTTTTGCAGAGCATGCAGTGGCCGTCGGCGCGGCCGAGGAGGTCGTCGTACTCGTTGCAGGTGAGGGCATAGCCGGTGTGGTAGCAGCTTGTATGCCTCCGTGTCACCGGGCGACGGTATCGGCTGCGGCCGGGTAGCGGGCCTGAACGTGAAGAAGCCCCGCCGTCCCGGAGGACGGCGGGGCTTTGCGGGACGGTCGCGGCATATTGTGCGCCAGTCGAGGTTCAGTGGGCGAGGGTCTGGTAGACGCTCACGAGGAGGCCAATCACGGCCACCACCGCGGCGAGGGACGGCAGAGGCCACCGTGCGCGCTCCAGGGCGGCGATCCGCCGTTCCAGCTCCGCAATGTCCGACTCAACCGCCGACGTCCGCTGGAGCGATACATCCAGGCGCCCGTTGAGGGTGGCGAAGCCGGTGTCGACCGCGCCCCGGAGGCGCTCCAGCTCAACGGCGACCGTGGCCTGATCCGGCATGGTCACCTACGCACCACCGTCTCCGTGATCCCCGGGCCCGGCGTGCCGCCGGAGGTGGCGACTGCGGTCAGCAGAGCGAGGACGGCGGCGAGGCCGGCGGCCGAGAGCGCGCCGGGCCAGTCGGCATCGAGGACGCCGGTGGCGCCGGCGCCAAGGACGCCGAGGAGGGCCTGGGCGAAGGTGCGGATCATGCGCTCGAAGGTCGCGAGCCAGAAGGCGGCGGTCGTCATAGTGATCACTTCCAGTACAGGCCGCGGGCGGCGGCGCTGGTGATGGTGGCGGGGGTGGTGTCGGTGGTGGCCGGGCCGTAGGTGACTTCGAAGCGGACGGACTCGCCGGGGGAGATGCTGCCGCTGTGGGGGAAGTCGACGTAGCTCTTGCCGACGGTGGTGATGCGCTCGATCAGCGGGCCGTCCCAGCGGCTGCCGTCGGGCCGGTGGTGGTAGAAGCGGCCCTGGAGCGTGGCGCCGGGCGGCGAGGTCACCGTGAGGTAGACGGTGGCGGTGTAGGACTGTGCGGCGGGGATGAGGTCGGTGCGTCCGATGGTGAGGGTGGTCCAGGTGTCGACCGGCAGCGAGGTGGCCTTGTTGTTGTACTCGCCGAGGGTGTGGGGCACATCGTCCTCCTGGGGCGCGGGGGTGGGGAGCGGAGGCTGGAAGGACAAGGCCCAGGTGCGCAGCTCGGCGCGGCTGCCGAGGCGGCAGTAGTCCCGGTCCACGCCGTCGTCGCTGTACTGGTGGAAGAGCCAGTCGGCCTGGATGCCCGGTCGGCCAGCGGGAAGGCCAGCGGTGGCGATCCACAGAAAGTCGCCGTAGAACGACGTGATATCGACATTGCGCCAGTAGTCCAGGTTCGCGTACATGCCGACCGGGTTGTGCGGGAGTTGCTGCTTCACGTACCGCAGCCAGGACTCCTTGTACGCGGCCTGGTCAGCGCGCGGGACGTTCTGGTTGGCCGGGTCGTAGCCCTCCCAGTCCAGGACGATGAGGTCTCCGGTGGCCCAGTTGACCTGCGAGAGGAAGTAGTCCGCCTCGTCCTTGGGGTCGTTGGCCATGTGGGGGTAGTGGTAGCCGCCCCACACCAGGCCGGCGGCCTTGGCGTGGTCGCGCTGACTCGTCCACTTCGGATTGACGTAGCCGAGCCCTTCCGTGATCTTGACGAACGCGAAGTCCAGTCCGGTCGTGTCGGGCTGTGCCGACTGGTAGGAGGCCCAGTCCTCGCCGTAGATGCCCATGTCACAGCCCCTTCTCGGTGAGCCACGTGCGCATGGCGGAGGCGAGCGCGCGGTCGACGCTGGCGGGCGTCGGCGTGGGGTCGGGCGCCGGGCTGGTGAGTGGGACGAAGACGGTCGCGTCGCCGTGCTCGTCGAGGAGCCGGCCGAGGTCATCAAAGGAGAACGAGAAACACCCACCGGCACCCCAGCCGGTGCCCCAGGAGTTGCGGGCGAGGACGGTCTGCTGCTCGGCGTCGATGCCGTAGAGCAGGAACTCGTGGCCGCCGCGCACTTCCCCGGAGATCGCGACTCGCCCGGTGGCGTCCGGGGTGTCGAATCCTTCGTACCAGTTCACCCCGACGATCAACGGCGTCGCCGTGAGCGCGCGGAGCGTCGCCTCCAGCCCGAAGGCGTGCTGGTAGCCCGCGATCAGCCCCGCCTTCTGCGCGGCCTTCGCGACGGCCAGACCGGTGGAGCCGGTGTCGGTGGGCGGGTACTGGCCGTGGATGGCGTCCAGGTGGGTCGCCGTGGCGTACAGCGCGATCGCCTGCCCCTCGTCCGTGGCGGCGTCGCCGACCGGCCGGCCGGGCACCGTCGCGGGTATCGCGGCGTACAGCGGCTCCGAACCGACGAGCGCCTCGGCGGCGTTGCCGGTGCACGAGCCGAGACGGCCCTGGTCGAGGACGGGGATGCGGACCGTGTGCTCGACCGAGGCGTAGACGGCGGGGAGCAGGTCCTCGGAGAGCGCGTAGGCGCGGGAGCGGGGATCGTGCTCGACGTGCCGGCCGAGGCGGCCGCCGGCCGGGCTGGGGTGTTCGTCGAGGTAGCGGAGCAACGGGGGCCTCCGGGCAAGGCGAAGGCCCCGGGCGGCGTGCTCCGGGGCCTGAGGGGCAGGGTGGGTTAGCGGCTGAGCCAGTACACGCGCAGGCTCGGTGCGAAGTCCTGGTTGTAGGCGGCCAGCGCGCCGCCGGAGGACTGTGCGCCCTGGACTTCGACGTAGTCGGTGGTCCCATTCATGACGACGATCGCCGTCACGCATTGCCCGCACAACACTGCGTTGGCGGCGTCGGCGCCGACCGCGGCCCCGGGGACGACGCCGCCGTTCAGCGTGATGCGGCAGCGGCGGTAGCCGGTCGCCGAGCCGTTCCAGCCGGCGGTGCCGACGACGAGGTAGGTGCCGGGGACGGTCGCGGTGTACCGGCTCGTGTTGGTGACGGTGGAGTGGCCGCCGTCGGAGTCGACGACTTCCGTGTCCAGAGTGAAAGAGGTGAAGGTCGCATTCGCGATGCTCTGGGCGGTGGTCTGGTACCCGGAGAAGACCGGCGGGCCGAGGGTGAAGTCCCCGAGCGCCTTCACATTTGCGTTCCACAGGGCAGAGGTCTGGTAGTTGCCGGGGGTCTCGCTCGCCATGACGGGCACGGTGCGGGCCATGGTCTCCTCCTCGGGGTGATCAGTAGGCGAAGGCCACGGAGTCGAAGGCGCTGACGGTGTCCCAGGTGGCCGGGTCGGTGATGCCGGCCGGGAGCGGCTCGCAGATCACATCGCCGGCCGTGTGGGCCTTGGTGGTGGCTGCGGTGAGAGTGAGAGTGGCCTGGGTCCAGCCCGGCGACGTGGCGCCGACGGCGGAGACGGTGACAGTTTCCTGATTCGCGGCGCCCTGGCCGAGGACGATCTGCTGTCCAGGGGCGAGCTGCGCGGCGAGGGGGTTGGTGGTGTCCTGCGAGGCGTTGACGGTGATCGAGGAGACCCCGGCGGCCGTGCTGGTCTTGAGGGTGGTGTGCCAGGCGGCGAAGAGGCCGTAGGGGGTCAGATCCGCCGGTGAGCACTGGAGAGTCCAAAAGGCCTCTCCTTGATCGTCCATGCCGGTTTGGATCTGCTCGACGAAGCAGTCCACGGTGATCGCCGGTACGCCGGGCGGGCGCCGGACGACGCGCACTCGCATGCCGAGCTCCAGGTTCAGGCACACCGGCCACAGGGCCGGGTAGGCCGAGGGGTGCAGACGGAGGGCGGCGACGCGCGTTGCCGGGTTCTTGTAGCGGCTCAGCAGGTAGTTGGCGGCGTCCTGGCACTCCAGGGCGGAGTTGGAGTTGATGGTGCGGGTGAGGGTCCGGGGGAAGAAGTTGGTGATGCTGGTGGCGTCTTGGGCGTAGAAGAGCTGGTTGGTAGGGGCTTGGGTGACCGTGACCTGGTTGGACAGGTGGGTGCTGTCGAAGTCGAGCTGGCAGTCCTGGTAGGGCAGTTCGCCCGCAGCGGTGTTCTCCCCGAAGACGTACACCGGTGTGGTGGCGTTGTAGCGGGCGCTGCGGGCGAGGAAGGTGACGTGGCCAGCGCGGTCGACGAAGTGCTGGCCGTTTTCGGTGTCGACGACGGCCTGGAGGGCGGAGACGGCGTCCTGGTCGTCGATCGCGGCCGGGCCCATGGAGGTGGTCAGCCCGGCCTGGATGCTGGAGACTCCGGTGTACCCGGCGTAGCGCAGGATCCGGGCGTAGCGGGCGCTGGTGGACTCCCCGGCGCACGCGCTCTTCCAGGCGCTGTAGAGGTTGGCGCAGTCGGTGCTGCTGAGCGCGGTGGGGAACTCAGCGACGAAAGACAGGTCGCCCTTGTACTGCCACGCCGACCCGTTGCCGGTGGTGGGGTCGATCCAGCCGCCGACGCTGTCGCTGACCAGGCCCGTGGGCTCGATGGTCGGGTCGACGGGGTACCAGAAGGTGGCGCCGCCGTCGAGGCTGATGATCAGCTGTGCGGTGGTGTGGTTGTAGGAGGCGATCACCAGGTGCCAGTTGGCGTCCGTCACCGGGGTCAAGGAGGGCTGGAAGACGGTCACGTTGTTGGTCGGCCCGCTCATCACCATCTGAAGAAGGCCGCTGGGGGTGATCTTCCAGTACAGGCTGGAGCCGCCGCCGGCGTGCAGATCGAAGCACGACCAGATCACCGCCATGCTCGACGGCGTCGGCCCGGTGTAGCGGAAGGCGAACATTCGCGACCATGTGCCGCCTGGGTTCGCCGGGCCCTTGATGCCCAGGCCGGTGAGGTTGATGAAGGAGGCCTCGGAGATGAGGTTGGTCCCCGGGTCGGGGTTGTTGATGGTGACGACGGTGCCGCTGCTGCCGGTGTAGGTGCCCGTGGGGCTCGCGGCTGTGATCTGGTTGCCGGAGGTCAAGGACCCTGCGCCGGCCTTGGACACGCCGATCTGCGCGGCCGGATACGTGCCGGTGGCATCGGCGAAGCTCGTGGCGCCCTGGGGGTCGTCCAGCTTGAACAGGAACCGCGGTGCGTGGGAGTTGATCTCTTCGGTGAGTGGGTCGGACAGCTTGACCTGCGACAGCAGGGAGAAGGCGTCGACACACACCGGTTCGACCTGGCTGTAGGTGCCGCCCATCGTCCAGCGTGGCGCCCAGCGCTCGACGAAGCCGTTGAAGAGCGGATACCAGGTGCCAGGCGCCGTCCAGGCGGTCGCGGTCGATCCCTTCTCCAGCTGCCACCCGTCGGCCTGCACATTGCACGTCGCCGCGGCGGTCGCCGCGACCGCGACGCCCAGGTCGATCCCGGCCGCGTTGGCCGGGGCGGTCGCCGTGATGGTGATCAGCGTCCACGAGGCGGTCGGCGAGCCGGTCAGGGTGACGTTGGAGCCGTAGACGAAGGAGGCCGGCCCCGTCAGCACGCCGGCCTGATACCAGGCCATAAGGGGTTTGACCTGCAACGATGTGGAAGGGGTGACGTTTCGTACCCGCATCTGCATGGTGTAGGTCTGCCCGGGGATGACGCCGTACTGGAGCGTGTGCGCGATCCGGGTCGGTGCCGTCGTGCCGGAGGGCACGGAGAACTGGAAGACGCGAGCGCCCTGCCACGCAGTGGCGTCCGTGACGATCTGCCCGGTCCCCGACGGGTCCGTGTTGGTGAAGACGTCGGGGCCGGCAGCGGTCGCGGCGTCCATGGGCCCCAGCGGGAAACCGCCCTGATCGCCGCCGGTGGCCGTCACCTCGGTCAGAAGGTTCTGGGTCGGCGGCCACTGCGCGCGCTTGCGGTAGGGCTGGTACGGCATGATGTGCCCGAACCACGGCCCCGTGGCGTTGAGCGGGTCCAGGGCGCCGTCGGTGTTGGACAAGGTCACCTGGTACTCGGCCGTGCGCACCTGGTCGAGCTCGTACTGCCGGCCGCGCTGCACGGAGGTGGAGCCCTTGGTGCGGTCGGTGACCTCCACGTACCGGTCGATGGGCACCGTGCCGCCGTTGCAGTTCCAGTACGGCGCCCAGTCCTCCGCGATCAAAGGCCAGTTCGGATTGACCGCCATCACCATCTCCCCGTCCGGCTACCGCTTGTAGGGCTGCCAGGTCGTCGAATTCCGGGCGCCCAGGCGCAGCATCTGCTCCTCGACGACATCCCGCAGCCGCCGCTCACTCAGCACATGGCCTTCCACCGTGACCTGAAGGTGCTGGTGCACGACGGTGCCGCCACCGCCTGCTCCGGCCAGGACCAGGCGCGAGGTCCCGGCGCCCACGCCGATAGCGGCAGCGCTGGCGACGCGGGGCCGGGCGAGGGCGAAGGAGTTCACCGCAGATGCGGCCACCGTCCGCATCTGATCGTCGACCTTGCCCGCGCCGGCCGAGACACCATCGGCGATGCCGTGCGGTATCCAGTGGCCCACCTCGCGCGCGAAGACCTTCGACGGCGAGGAGATGCCCAGGAAGCTCTTGGCCGCGCCGAGGGCGCTGCTGGCCAGATTGCGCAGGCTGCTGTACAAGCTGCCGGCGGCGCCGGAGACGCCGGAGACGATGCCGTGCACGATGGCCGAGCCGACCGAGGCGAACCGGCCGGCGATGCTGCTGGCCGCGCTCCACGCCCGGCTCAGGCCGCTGTGGATGGCGGAGGCGATGCTGCCGACGATGCTGGTGATCGTGTGCCAGGCCGAGGTCATCGGCCCGGTCATCGCCGAGCGGATCGACGACCACAGCGAGGACGCCACGCCCCGGATAGCGCTCCAGGCGGAAGACAGCCAGCCCGAGACGGTACGCCAGATGGACATCAGCGTGCTGCTGGCCGCGTGCATCGGGCCGGAGACGGCTGAGCTGATCGCTTTCCACACCGCGGTCGCACCGGCCTTGATGGTGTTCCAGATGGCGGTGAAGAACGCGGCGATCGCATGCCAGACGGCCTTGGCAGTGTTGGTGATCTGCGTGTGGAAGTGGTTCCAGATCGCGACCAGGACGGCGATGGGGAACGCGAAGATCACCAGCAGCAGGGGCCACCAGGTCTTGAAGAAGGAGACGATCCCGTTCCACACGGCGCGGGTGGCCGAAGCGATGGCGTTCCAGGCAGCCTGGATGCCGTGCCAAAGTGCCGTGACGGCCGAGATGATCCCGTGCCACGCTGCTTGCAGGGCGCGCCAGACCGCCACCGCTGCCGCGCCGACGGCGGAGAACGCGGCCTGCACGGCGTTGCGAAAGCCCGCGAAGTGCACGTAGGCGTAGATCAGCCCCGCGACCAGGGCGGCGACGGCGATCACGATGAGCGCGATCGGGTTCGCATCCATGGCCACGTTCAGGGCCCACTGGGCGGCGGCCATCACCCGGGACGCGGCGGCGGCCAGACGCTGGGACGTCGCCAGCGCACGGATGGCGGAGGCCGCCTGCCCGGCGCCGCGGCCGATGTCCACGACGCCCTTGACCGCCCCGATGACGGCCCCGGTGGCGAAAGAGACGACGGCGGCCACCAACACGGTGCCGATCACCGTGGCCAGGGCGAGCGCGGCAGCCTTGTGCTGCTCGAAGAAGCCGACAGCGGCGAGGATGACCGGGATCAGCTTCGTGCCCACCACGATCGCCGCGGTGGTCACCGTCTCCTTCAGCCGGCCCATCTCCACGTTGAAGGACTGCTGGGTGATCTTCCAGCCTTCGACGTCCTTCGAGGCGTCGTTGTAGGAGGCCCCGACCTTCTTGACGCGCTCGCGGAATCCCTCGCTGTTCTCGCCGGTCAACTGAAGGGTGGTGTTCAGGCCGATCGCGCCGCCGGTGAGCTTCTTGATCGCGTCGGTGTACGTCTGCGCGGCCGGCCCTCCGCGCTTGAGCTCGGCGGCGAATCCGTTGGTCTTGTTCTGGAGCGTGGCGTACTGGGCCAACAGGTTGGCCTGCTCCGGTGGCAGCGTCTTGAGGGTCTGCCGCCAGTCCCCGAGCGAGATCGAGCCGGTGGCGTAGGACTGCGCCAGCTTCTGGAGGCTCGGCGGCATGGCCTTGACCATCGCGTCCGCGTCGGCGGCGGCCTGCTTGGTGCGGTTGAACGCGGAGAGCAGGACCGTGCCGGACGGGCCCATCTTCGACAAGACGGTCTGCGACAGCAGATCCAGCGTGCCGGTCAGGCCGCGCTGACCGAGCTTGGTGGACACGTCCGTCGAGGACAGGCCAAGGCGCTGCATCTCCTGGACCGCGACATTGTTCGGCGCGGCCAGGTTGCGGATGGTCGAGGCGAGTTCCTGGGTGGCCTCGCGCGCGCTGGTGCCATGCTGGGTGAGGGTGGCGATCGCACCGCCGACCTCGGCGAAGGACACCCTGTTGGCGGAGGCGATCGGGATGACCGTGGCCAGGGAGCCGGCGAACTCCTGCATGGTCATCTTGCCCTCGCCGGCCGCCGTCTTGATCGCATTCATCACGCGGACGGAATCGGACGCCTTGAGGTGATACGACGCCATGACGCTGGTCATGGCATTCGTGACGTCCTTCAGGCTCGCGCCCTCCTCGCGGGCGCCCTGGGCCGCGGCCTTGAGGACCTTCAGCCCGTCCGCACCGCGGTAGCCGGCCTTCTCGACCTGGTACATGCCCTCAGCCAGCTGACTGGTCGAAGTGCCGGTCGACCGGGCCAGCGACAGGACCCCGTCGGAGACGAGCTTGAGGTTGCGCTGGGACTCGCCGCAGGCGGTGACCAGCAGGTTCATCTGCTGCTGGAAATCACCGGCGGCTTTCACGCCGTAGGCGACGAACCCCAGGCCGACGAGGGTGGTGGCCTTCCCCACCTTCGTCAGCGCAGTGTTGAGGCCGCCCATGCGGGAGGTGAATGACTCACCGCTCTGCGCCGCCTGGGCCATGCCGCGCGTGAACGGGGAGGTCTCCGCGCGCAGGCGGACGAAGAGGTCGGCGACCTCGGCCATGGCCACCTCCTCGGCATGTGCTCACAAGGCCACGGACAACCAGCTGGCGCGGTAGTGAGAAAAGAAGCGGCGCTCAGGCCCTTGGCCAGGGGCCTCGGAAGGCGGCGGCGTACAGCTGGGGCGCGACCGTGGCAATGCCGAACCGATAGGCCGGATACAGAAAGGGATAGGTGGTTGCGTTCTTCAGCCCGGTCTCGAGATAGAGCCCATAGCGGCTGGCGGGCGTGCGCCCGTAAGGCGGCGTGAACCCGACGCCGGTGCCGACCTTCGTCTCCCAGCCCGTGCCGGACGGCGCCACGGGGGTGTGGGTGATCGAGCGGCGCAGCGTGCCGGAGACGACGGCCGGCCCGGTCCCGGGGCTCGCGGGGGTCGGTGTGCCGCGCGGGTGGCTGCCGACGGACGCGTTGGTCTTGGCCTGACGCTCGACGGCCAGCGCCAGTTGGGTCAGGACGCGCCGCGTCTTGACCTGTCCCTCGCTGGTGATCTCGGCAAAGAGTCTGCTGAACAGGCCGGGGTGCAGTTCCACGTGATCACCCCGTCCGCGACCCGCGCTCGGCGCGCCGTCGTTCGCGCTCGCTCTCGCGCTGCTCGTGCTCGGCAAGCATGCCAAGAATGTCCAGGCAGTACCGCCGCACGTACACAGGGGTGGCCTGGAGTTGCTCCCAGGACCAGTGCATGCGGCGCATCAGGATGAAGTCGGCCCACTCGGCCGGCGACTCCGCCGACGCCCACGTCCCCTCAATGATCGACTCGACGGGAAGGAGGACGTCTTCGTAGTACGGGGAGCCGGGGCCTACTGAGGGTCCGCGACGCGGCCGATCTCCTCCATGATCTTGTTCGTGATCCGCAGCGGCAGGCGCGCGATGTTCTCCGGCGTGATGTCCCCCAGGCGCGGCTGGTCCCCGCCGTCGCGCAGCTGCTCGTACAGCGCGACCGGATCGGCGTCAGGCCCGATCTCCGGCGGCGCGGCGCCATTGGGGTCGTAGACCTTCCACGCCACGATCACGCGGGCGAAGACCCGGTACATGGCCTCCTGCGCGGCCTGCGGATCCAGGGGCTGACCGTTGGCGTCGAGCGGGACGTCCTCGGGGGTGATGTCGCGCGGCGGCAGGAGCTGGGGGTTGCGCATCAGGACGGAGACGTCGTCACCGAGGTCGGGGAAGGTGAGCAAGACGTAGGGGTTGGTGTACCCGGACACTGGAGTCTCCTTGCGGGTGAGGGCGTTGAGGGCGTGGGGTCCTCGGCCGTGCCGCGACGCCCTCACACGCGAGCACGGCCGAGGAGTTGAAGTCCTCTATTAAGGAGGCCACTTGCGATAAAATTTCTTCATGCCAGAGACTTCCCTGAAGAGGTGTTCGGCGTGCCGTGAAGTGAAGCCGATATCCGATTTCTACATGCAGTCCACCAATCCCACGCACCGCTCCTATGGGCGCCCTCAAGGGCGATGCAAGGTGTGCGTTCGGAAGAAGAACTCAGCACACCAGCGAAAGAACTACGACCCGGAAAAGTACCGGCGGTGGAGGCTCAAGACGGAGTTCGGCATCACCGCCGAGGACTACGACAGGTGGGTTGCCATGCAGCATGGCCGCTGCGCCATATGCAACGGCCCGCCTAGCGGGCGCTGGAAGCGACTTCATGTCGACCACTGCCATCAGAGCGGACATGTCCGTGGACTTCTATGTCAAGCGTGCAACAGGGGCTTGGGATACCTCAACGACAGCCCTGAACTGCTGAGGCGAGCGGCACGCTACTTGATGGCCGGTGAGAGCAAATGATTAAGTGCAGCAAGTGTTCGCAGGCGCAGCCCGCCACCGAGTTCTACGTAGTTCGGAAGACGGGCAAGAGGCGCGACTGGTGCAGGACATGTGTCAAGTCCTACAACGCAGAGTGGCAACGGGCGAACAAAGACCGCGTGGCTAGGACACAACGTCGCTCGAAGCTGAAGCTGAAGTACGGCCTCACAGAGTTGGAGTGGGAGCGAACGCTTGATACTCAGGGAGGGGGCTGCGCGATATGCGGAGCGCAGCCCCACCCCAAACAGGGGATTGCCGTGGACCACTGTCATACGACAGGGCGAGTACGCGGGATTCTGTGCAGCAAATGCAACCGCGCTCTGGGGTACTTCCGGGACGATGTCGAACGTCTCCTCAGAGCTGCCACGTACCTTGAGGCTAATACGCCGAAGTCACCCAGTTTTTAAGGACGGCCTGGATCGCACCGCTGTCGGTGGTGTTGTAGATGCCGGAGATCTCGAAGTCCGCGGTGACGTAGGTGCCGCCCTTGTCGTAGCCGCCCTTCGACCAGCCCGGTTGCGTGGTGGTCAGAGTCAGAGAGGCGCCGCCGGCCGTGACCGGCTGCGTCAGGACGGCCGACGTCGGAGAGGTCTGGAGCGCCTGGAGGTACTGGTTGTAGTCGGTGTCGTTCTCATAGATCGCTTTGTACTTGATGTCCGCGTCCAGGACCCCGGTAAAGACCTCGCGCGGCTGCTGGGTGCCGTTGGAGGCGTGGATGGCGTCGATGTCCCGCTTGAGGGTCAGGTCGTAGGACAGACCGCGCGTGCTGCTGCCGCCGGCGTTGGTCATGGCCCACTGCCAGCCCAGCATCGGCTGCACGGCGGTGAAGGTCGGCGCCGGCAGGCCGGTCTGCACCGAGCCGATCCAGCCGGTGAGCTTGGCGTCGAGGGTGGCCATGCCCTTCGGGTCGATCTTGAAGCCGACCTCGGAGAGCATGCAGCCCGGGTAGCCCCATGCCTCGTAGACCGCGTGATCGACCAGGGAGTACGTCGGCTTCGCCACGCTCGTGGATTGCTTGAAAGTGTGGGTGGTCTGCGAGATCACCGTCACCGACGAGGAGTGGGTCTTGGTCAGGCCACCGGCCGGAGTGGTGATCGGGATCGTGTACGGACCCGAGCCGGAGGGCGTGCCGGTGACGGCGTACTCCAGGTTGGTGGAGGTGTCGATCGCGATCGTCGAGCCGGCCGGGATGGTGGCCGCGGTGCTGATCGACGTCGCGCCGACGATCGTGGAGGAGGACAGGGTCGTCGAGACGCCGGCGGTGACGGTGTCGGGTCCGATGACGCGCAGCATGTAGCCGATGCAGTCCGGGTAGGCAGGCAGCTCCAGAGACGCGGTGGTCTGCCCCACGCCCTGATAGAGGCCCTGGAGAGCAGTGTCGTTGGC
Organism: Streptomyces sp. NPDC049577; assembly: GCF_040675635.1. Lineage (NCBI taxonomy): Bacteria > Bacillati > Actinomycetota > Actinomycetes > Kitasatosporales > Streptomycetaceae > Streptomyces > Streptomyces sp. NPDC049577. Next base: position 14,392 of record NZ_JBFAPH010000026.1, on the reverse strand, counting down.
CCGGAAGCTCTCGTCCTTGAGCTGGGTGTATTCGATGTTGAAGTCGGACTTCGTCACGGGGAGGTAGAAGGTCGGCGCAAGGAAGGTTCCTTGGACGGCTTCCTTGGCGATGCCGACCCATCCGAGTCGGGAGAGGAGCGTCACCGCAGCTCACCTCCGTTGCTCTCGTCGGTGTCTGCGGCGGTCCTCTTGGGCCGGGCCTTCGGCGGCTGGTCGGTAGAGCTGGGCGGGGAATCGGGCTTTTCAGTGGCGCTCCAGCCGTCGAGCAGGACCGGGTGCTCGGTGGTCTCGCCGGGCGCCACGGTGTGGGCCTCGACGGTTTCGGTCGCGGCGAAGTGCCACGGCGTGGTGGTGTCGTTGCGCTGGCGCACAGGGCTCTCCCGGGGTCGGGGCATGGGAAAGCCCCCGGGCCAGGCAGGCGCGGGGGCTGGATAGGGCGGCGTTGGCCTAGCCGTTGATCTCGGTGTCGTCCGCCCAGTAGGTGATCGTGCAGCGCAGATCCGCGCGATCGCGCAGGCCGGGCTCGGGGTCGGTGTAGTCGACGGTCACCTCGGGCGGATTCTCAGCCACGCTGAGGAAGCGGCCGCCGTGGGTCTTGTCGAGCATCAGCCCGCCAATGCGCTCCAGGACGAGGCCGACGGCCGTGTCCAGGGCCTGCTGCGGGTCCTCGCTGCTGCCGGTCGGCGACGAGGCCGGCCATATGATCCGCAGCTCGAACAGATGCCGGGCCATACGCCGAACGTGTGCCGTGCGCTCCTCGCGCAGCTGCCGGCGCAGGACGTACAGCTGCGTCCGGCGCTGCGCAGGGGTACGTGGCAGGTACGCCTGGACGACGTCGAAGGGCCCGCCCAGGGCGGTGTGCAGAGCGGGCAGGCTGTCGGCGGGGTTGTAGTCGCTCAGCCATGCGGCCTCGCGGGTCACGGCGTCGGCGGAGCTCACTGGCTACCCCCCTCAGGTCCGCTGGTAGTTGCACAAGATGGCCTCGGCCTGGGCGGTCAGGACGCCTCGGTCGTGGCCGAACTGCGTGCCGGCCGGATCGATCTCACCCAGTACGAGGCCGGCGGCCAGGAGCTTGCAGGCGCGCGCGAGGTCGGCGGGGACGGTGGTGTACCCGCCGTCGTAGGTGATCCGGATCAGGGAGCCGATCGGCAGGAACGTGCCAAGCGCGAACCATATGTGCCCGCTGTCCGCTTCGGCGCCGATCAGCGAGGCGGCGGCGATGGTCTGACTGCCGCCGTAGGAGCGCAGGATTGTCACCCGGAGGTTGGAGTACGACCACATCTCCGGGTAGCGGGGCGCGTACTCATTCAGCCAGACGCGGCGGACCTGGTCGCCGGGGCCGAGGGCGTCGGCGTAGGAGCGGCCGAGCGTGCCCTGGATGTCCATGGGCAGGCCCGCGGCCTCGGTGTACTCGTCCGGGTCGATGCCCTGCGCGCGGTGGGACTCCGGCACGGCGGTGAACGGCGCCAGCCGCCGGCCGCAGATGCCTTCGCACTGCCGGGTGGCCTCGACCATCAGCTGGTCCAGGGCAGCGGGTGAGTAGTCGCGGACGAGGTCGGCGAACTGCCCGGCCGCCAGATCCGCCGCGGTGGTGAGGGGCACCGGGGAGTCCGCGGCCACCGTTCTACTCCGCCGCGGCGGGCCGGCGGCCCCGACGCCCGGCGGCCCTCGGCGCCGTCTCGTCGTCGGCCGGGACGTCCTCGGTGAACTCGGTGCGGTCCGGCCGGCGGGAGGGGGTGACTTCGGTGAAGCCGCCATCGGGGATCGCCAGCAGGGCGGCGACCTGCTCGCTGTCGTCGATGTCGACGACGGCTCCGTCCTCGGGCCAGGTGTGCCCGTGGGAGTCGCTTCCGGCCTGGGCCTTGCGGATGAGCGGCATCGCGGCGCGCTCCTTTCGACGGACGGGGGCCGCCGCGGCACACCGCAGGAGGAGGGGTGTGCCGCAGCATGCCCGGGGCGGGGTCAGCTGGAGAGGGTGGTGGTGACGCGGGAGAGACGGCCCAGGTACTTCGGCGCGCGTACCGCGAGGGTGGTGTCCGAGACGATCGCGTACGGGAGCTGGTCCGGCCCGGCGGTGGTCGGGTAGACGTCGAGCGGGGTGAGCTCGCGCACGTACGGCCGCACCACGAAGTCCTGGTTGCGCGCCATCAGGTAGATGTTCTCCTGGCCCGTGGCCAGCGGCTTCACCGACGCGTTGGTGCCGACGTAGGCGGCCGGGCCGGCGGCGGGGACCGTGCTGCCGTTCTTGGGGGTGAGCTTGACGCCGTCGTCGACGATGCTCGTGGTCAGGATGGGGGTGACGCCGTCAGCGGCGATTCCGACGGTGGCGTCCACGTACCCGAGCAGCGTCTCCGTGCCGGTGCTCGTGCTGCGGTAGACCTTGTACAGGTTCGGCTGGGAGCCGTCCAGGCCGGTCGGGGTGCTGAAGCTGAGGGTGACCGTCGACGTGGAGCCCGTGGTGACCTGCGAGACCTCGGTGGACGGCAGTACCTCGCCCTGGCGGGCGATGACCGGCACGACCTGGTAGTAGTACGTCGCCGCCGGCAGGCTGCCGCCCGAGGTCGCGGTGGCGGTCGTCACCGTGCCCATGCCGAAGCTCCGCGCCGACAGGAACGAGGTCTTCACGATCGGCACGTCGCGGTACGTCAGCACGTTCAGGCCGCTGGCGACCTCCACGCGGTCGACGAACCGCTGCTGCGCGGTGAGCAGCTGCGCGACCTTGGACGCGGCCGTCGGCGACATCACGAACATCCAGGACGCGTCCTGGACGGCCATGGCGGCCTGCTGCTCGACCATGTCGATCAGCTTGTCCAGCGCTCCCAGCGTCATCGCCGCGTTGAAGTCGATCGCGTTCTGGTTGCTGCCGGAGAAGGTGGAGACGAGGCTGTCGAGGCCGTCGAACTGCGGGTAGCCGCCGTACTGCGTGGAGCCGGAGTTGCCCCAGAGGATCGCGTTCTCGATGTCCCAGTACAGGCCCTGGATGGAGCCCTCGATCTCCTGCGCGCGCAGGTCGCCGATGAGCTGCCGGGTGACGGCCTGGGAGTAGCCGGTGACCGCGCCGACGGACTGGAGGTTGCGGATGGGGAAGCTGTTCTGGACGTAGGTGCTGTTGGTGACCGGGCGGGCGCCGCCATCGGCGACGAAGCCGCCCTGGGCCCGCGCCGTCCTCTGGTTGAAGTAGTAGACGGTCGAGTCCCACTTGCGGGTGGGGATCGCCCGCACGAGCGGGGCGTAGCGCCGCTGGTACTCCAGCAGCATCGGGTCGATGATCGTCGGAACGAGCGGCGCGGCGCCGGCGGCGGTGAGCGCCTCGCGGAGTTCAGCCTGGGTGGCCATGAGGGGGTGCCTTTCTCGGCAGCGGTCGGGCATGACGACGCCCCGCACCCATGGGGCGGGGCTGGGTGACCATCACTGCCGAGCGGCACCAGCAGGCGGCTGGCGGTCAGGAAGAGGAAGGGGGCCGCAGGCGGCGGCCGGACGGACTATTCGGGCTGAGGAGTGCCGCGGTTGCCGAGGACGGCGCCGACGGTGATCGGCGCCATGTACTGGCGCCACTCCTCGGGCGTGTACTCGTGCAGGGGCTTGGCCGGCGCGCCCTCCGGCAGCCCGGTTGCCGTCGTGGGCGCGGACTCGTGCACCGGCGCCACCAGGCCCTTGCGGGCCGGGCCGCCGGTGGCCTCGACGTGCTCCTGGACGGCGTGCGGCAGCGCCTTGGCGATACCCTCGGCGACCAGGCGCGCGATCCGCTCGTCCTCGGTCTCGGTGACCGTCGACTCCTCCGTGCTGGCGGCGGCTTCGCTCACCGGGGCGGCCGGAGCCGACTCGGTGGCGGCCTTCGGCGTCATGGCGGTGACGAATCCTGCGAGCGCGTCCGAGAGCTTGTCGAGCTTCGCGCCGATGGCCGCGATGTCGTCGTGGGTGCCCGGGGTCTCGGCCGCCGGGCTGGTGGACTCCGCCATGGCGGTCTCCTTCTCCTGGGGGATCTCGGCCGCCGGCCTGTCCGGTGCCGATGTCTGCGTGAGGGCGCTTTCCATTGCGTTGTCGTCGACGTCTTCCATGTCGTCGTCGGTGTCCTCGGCCGGGGCGCCGGGGACGTCGATGTCGGCATCCATGTCCGGGTCGAGGCCGGCCAGAGCCTGGCAGGCGCCGGCCATCGCGGCGCGACCGACGGCGTCGAGGTCGGGCGGGTCGACGCAGTGCGACATCACGGTGACGGTGGTCGGGCCGTTGGTGAGACTGATACACATCGACCCGGCGCGCTCGGAATCCGCGTCGTATCCCAGCTCCTCGGCGACGGCCTCCGTGAGCTGACCGATCGGGTCGATCAGCCATCCCTCCTGCGCGGCGACGGTAACCCCGAAGCCGCGCAGCGCCTTGGTGATGCGCTGCTTGATGCGCTTGAGCTGCGCGGCCGAGTAGGCACGGGCGTTGTCAGCCTGGTTGATGTACGACCACGCGGCCTTGGCCTTGGCCTTCGTGCTGATGTCGTAGCGCTTCTTGTTGTCCGCCTGGTACCCGGGGTCGGCGTACGGGCCGCCACCGGAGACGGGGGCCGGCGACGAAGCGGCGTCCGCCTCGGTCACGGTCGTATGCACCAGCGCCTCCTGCACTGACTCGGTGATGAGCACCCGGCCGGGTGCGCTCTCCGCCGGCGCGAGGGGCTCGGCGGGGGTGTAGGTGTCCACCCGCGCGCCGAGGACGCCGGGCCGGCGGGTGAAGTCGAGCCCGTCGATCTCCAGGTCGTCCGCGGTCTCCACCGGCCCGTCCGGGCCGGTGCGCCGCCGGACCGGCCCGACCCAGGCGCCGCGGATGCTGACCCCCGACAGGAACGGCGGGCCGTCCGCACCGTCGACGAGGGCGGCGATGGCGCGCGCGGGGGCAGTGTCGGCGAGGTCCGCGGTGTAGTGCGCGGAGCCGTCGTCGGCCTGGGTGATGCTGGTGATGCGGCCGACGATCTGCGTGGAGTCGTCCCCGGCCTCGTGGTGCGTCAGCATCGTCAACGGCTGCGCACCATCATCGATCCGCGCCTGTGCGCGCGTGACGGCCTTGCTGATGGCCTCGGCGGTGTAGAGGCGGCCGTTGCGGGAGACGCCCGGGACGAGGGCGATGCCGGTGATCGAGCCGATGCGAGTGGCCACGACTCTCCTCCCCTTGCGTCGATGGTTCAGTGGGAAACACGCGGGAATTGAGTACCGGTACTCACGACTTCTCGCATCGCTTGGGCGATAGTCCCCGGATGATGAGGAAAGAGAAGCGAACCGGTGGGTGTCTGACCGTGGCCTTGACTGTCATTGAGCTGACGGTCCTGGTGTACATCGGCGTGTGTTGGGCGTCGTCCTACTGGTCGTTGGATGCGCAGCAATACGGCGACCCGCCAGGCCCTTACGTGAAAGCAGCTTGGGCCGTTCCGGTAGCTGCTGTGATCGCAGCAGGAATCGCCAGTATCCGGCGCGTATGGGCGGTGGCGATCGGACAAGCTGTCATGGCCATCGTTCTCTACGGGATCGTGAGCGATGCTCAATCAGCGGCAGAGCGCGTTTACGAGGACTCATACCGCAAGGCATGCTATGCGGGCCTGATGTGCGCTGGTGGCCTGCCACCCGCAGGGTAGTTGCCGTAGTTCAGGTGGGGGTGAACCAGCTGGCGAAATGCGACAAGGAGACGTCGGCGGCGTAGCAGCAGCGGCACACCGGGTGCGTCGGCAGGCGCGGCACATCCAGCGACGACCACGGGCTGCCCGCCTCGTAGCCGATGCAGGTCTCGCACACCCGCCCGTCGCCGGCGGTGATGACGTCGACTCGCTGGACGCCCTCGGACTGGTAGAGCGTCAGGGCGCCGTCGTCGGCCGCCGTGGTCATCGCCCAGTCCACCGTGAACGCCATCGCCGCGACGTCGTCGGAGGCCAGGACGTCCAGGGCGGCGTCGATCATCTCCTCACGTGGTGCGCCGTCTTCGGCCGCAGCCGCGAGGGCGCGGCCCAGGTCGCCGGCGGCGCCGTCGAGCATGCGGGCCAGCCACGTATCCGTCTCGGCCCACAGCTCATCCAGCCGCTCCAGCGACCGGTAAGCGTGCTGGAAAGCGATGTCCCACTCCAGCCGCACACCGCGTGCGCCCAGGCGTTCGGCGGCGATCGCGACCGCGTTCACCATGCCCTCGGCCCGGCCGGCGGCGATCGCGGTGCGGACGGCGGTGCGCAGCGCGGTCCAGCCGGGCAGGTCGGCCAGCGCCCGCAGCAGAGCACGGGCGGCAGCCAGCGCCTGGGCCGCCAGCTCGCCCAGTGGCCGCCGTGCCTCCGCCAGCCCGGCATGGAGCCGGACGGCATCCACCGCCCCGGCGACCGCCTCCCGGTCGATCAGCGGCCGCCACGCGGCGGCGACGGCCCGCATGTGGTCGGCCTGCTGCTTCTCGCGCCGGGCGAAGAGCCGCGCCCACATCCCTTCGAGCCGGCCGAGGTCGACGGTCACCTCCAGGATGCGCGCGTCGTCGGCGTGCTCGATCGCGGTCTGCACCGCCGCCGAGCAGGCTGCTCGTACCCGTTCGGTCATCGGTCCGCCGGAGGCGGCCCAGCCGGCGGCGAACCCGGCCCGCGCGGGCTCGGCGATGGGGTGGGGCTGTGCTGCCTCACGCGGCATGGCCGTCACCGACGTCGGGGAAGCTGGCCAAGGCCTCGCGGAGCCGTACCCGGTACGTCGCTTGCCACGCCGACTCGCCGGACACGGCCGTGCCCGCCTGTCCTGGCTGGTCAGGAACTGCGGAACCGGGCGCGGCGGGCACGTTGTCCGGGCTCTTGTCCGGAGTGTCCCCACCGGTGTCCGGCTTCTCGACCGTGACCGGCTTGCCCGCCTCGGGAGCTGAGGGCTCCAGAGCGGTCCCGCGGAGTTTGTATGCGATGCCGGCCCTCGACGCGGCCTCCATGTCGATCCAGCGGACCAAGTTCTCCCGGTCGACCAGGACGGGCTCGCCGCCGCCCTCGACCGGCGGTTCGCCGATGTCGGCACGGTACCGGTCGAGCGTCCAGGACCCGTTGCGCAGCCGCATGTCCCGGATCTCCTCGACCGTCTTGGAGTCGCGCATGTCGACGTCCCGGAACTTCAACTTCCAGCCCGCGACGCCGAAGCCGACGCGCGCGAGGTGGAAGTTCAGGGCCTCCAGCACGAGTTCGGCCAGCGGCTGGCAGGTATTGACCATGAACGTGCGGTCCTGCGCCTCGCCCGTGCCGCCGCCCAAATTGCCGGACTCGATGATGCCCACCTTCGCGGGCGGGACGCCGTATGCGGCGATGATCTCGTCGCGCTTCTGGTCGAGGTACTGGAGGTAGTCCATCGTCCGGGACTGCGCCAGCTCGTGGACCTCCGCGCCGCCCTTCGTCGTGATCGGCGTGCCGATGTTGCGGGGACCCACATTGCGCTGCATGTACTGCGCCGTCCACCGATTGATCTCCGACGCCGAGGCGCTCGCCGGGTGATCCACGTGGATGACCGGCGGCGCGCCCTTACGGAAGATCTCCTTGCTCGTAGCCGCCGAGAAGAGCCAGGCGGTGATCGGCAGCAGCGCGGCCTGCGTCGGCGAGACACCGAAGATGCCGGACCGTGGCGAGTCGAGGCTGATGTGGATGACCTCGCGCGGCTCAAAAACGGCCCGCTGCCCCAGCTCGGTGACCTGGACGTAGCCGGTGACCGTGCCGTGCTCGTCGGCGATCGGCAGCATGCTCGGACAGTCCAGCGAGTACAAGGCGACCGGCTGCCCACCGAGCCAAACAATCTCGATGAAGGCGTCACCGAAGACCAGCAGGTCAGTGATCGCCCCGCGCAGGATCTGGCGGATGTTCTCGCGCGGGTTGCAGTAGGCGAGCATCCGCTCCAACAACAGCACCCCGGGTGGCTTGTCCGGCTGCTCCTGCTCGCCCTGACCGTCGTCGCTGTCCCAGTCGGTGACCAGGCCGCCGGCGGTGATGGTGCGGGCGATGGCGTTGACCGAGGCCCACGCCCACGGGCAGGCGAGGTAGGCGTCGTACAACTGCGTGAGCGTGGAGCGCCGGTCGGTCTGTGTGGAGACGCCAAGGCCCTGGTTCGTCTCGGTCAGGCCCGCCGGGCCGATGCCGTATTCGAACCCGGCACGCTCGGGCAGCCGGTTCGGTGCCGTCTCCAGGACTTCAGCTTCGGCGCCGGTGCGGGCGCGCCACCAGGACTTCAGTCCCACGGGGATGTCACCGTCCTCCCCGCGCTCGGCGTCTCGTCGTCCTGCGGCCACCACGGCTCGCCGTTGGCCGGCTCAGCCGGGCGGTAGGCCATCGTCGGCCCGAGCGGCTCCAGCCCCTCTACGCCGGCCGCGCCGGCCACGGGCTCCTCGGGGACCAGAAACTGCGGACCCGTGCCGAGGTTCGCCAGCAGGTACCGGAGGGCGTCGGCGGCGTGGTCGTCGGCCGTGGTGTCGGCATCCTCCGGGTCGCCCTTCGTCGCGTGCGGCAGGTCGGTGAGCTCCCGGTAGAGGTTCGTGACCGTGCTGAACAGGTGCAGGCGTGGGCAGGTGTCCCAGCCGAGGGCACGGTGGTGCGGGCAGGCGGGAGCCTCGGCCAGGTAGGAGTGCACGCGCTGCCAGCCGGTCACCCGGGACCCCGGGCCCTTGCCGGCCGGGGTGAGGTGGACGCCCTCCTCCGCGTACACCGCGGCGATCGCTTTCGCGTCGCCGCGTGCCGCCCACATCGCATCGTCGGCGTACCGCGCGGCCACGTGCTCGCCGTCGGCCTCGGCCGCGAGAATCCGCCGGGCCTGCTCGACCTCCCCGACCCCGCGCTGGTAGAGCTCCCGGTACACCCACACCCGCTCGTCCTCGTCGACCGCCGCCCACAGCACGGCCCACGGGGCAGCGAAGCCCCAGTCGAGGCCGTTGAACCGCTTCCACGAGGCAGGCAGAGCGATGGGGGCGATGACGTGCCGGTCTCGCTTGATCTCGGGGAACATCTGGCCGGCGAAGACGTCCCAATCCCCATCGAGGAAGGCGGCCCGCAGCTTCTCGGGCAGGGCTGCAAGGTCTGCGCCGTACTCGGGGTTGACGTGCGGGTTGTCGGACAGCTTGGACGGGATAAACCGCACGGTCCGGCCGCGCTCGTCCGTCACGACCTGGGCGCCGTAGTGGGTCGGCTGGATGTACCGGGTCTTGACCGCACCGTGCCCGGGTCCGCCCGGGTTGGTACCGGAGCGGATGCCGAGGACGGGGATATCGCGACGGCCGGAGCGCAGCCGGGACTCGAGGAACGAGCACACCTCGGGCGGGGTGAGGGTGCGCTCGTCGAAGATGAGAAGCTGGTACTGGCCGCCCTGACGGCGCGTGGCGTCCTGGATGCTCTCGGCATACCGAAACATGATCAGCGAACCGTTGGAGAACCTCAGCTCGAAATCGGTGCCGTTCCAGCGGGCGCCGACCGCACGGGCGAAGTCCACGGTGGCCAACTCGGCGATCAAGCTCTCCTTCAGCTCGCCGTAGGTGCGCCGGAACGCCCCTACCCGCAGGCCGGGGTAGCGCACGCACTGGCGGATGGCCTCCATGACCAGGCTCTTGGTCTTGCCACCGCCGGCCGAGCCGCCGAAGAGGACGTCGAACTCCGTGGCCGCGTGGAACTGACGCTGCTTGGGCGTCGGTACGTACCCGAGATCGGCGAAGACGTCCGGGGGCGGTGTCTCCAGGCGTTCGGCGGCGAGCAGGAGAGCGTCCACGGCTCACCTCCGAACCGGGTCAGGAGACGGCTCTCAGCCGCCGGGCGGCCACCTGCCGGGCCTCCGTGGCCAGCGGGCCGGTGATGCCGGCGTGCGCAAGGGCTGCGTCGATCGCGCGGATGACGGCTTCGGCCTGCTTCTCGGAGATGGCGGCCAGGCGCTCGTCGATGTTGAGCCGGGCGATCGTCCCCAGGACGGCGGCGGCCCGGTCCATGGCCCGCTCGTACAGCGTGACCTCCGCACGGATCTGCTCGCCGTGGTCGGTGGAGTACCGGATGCTGCTCAGCTCGTTGACGCGCTCGGCGAGGGCGGTCTTGAACGCCAAGATCTCGCCGGCCAGCTCCGAGAGCGCGACGAGAGGGTTGTCGACGGGCGCGGCTCCGAGCGCGGCGAGCGTCTTGCGGGCCTGGGCTTCGACGGCGGCCTCGGCCTGGCGCCGCTCGGCCGCCGCCTTCGAGCGGGCGGTCCCGCCGCCGTGGTAGCGGCAGACGGTCATGTTCTGGAGCGCCCAGTTCTCGCAGCGCTCACCGTCGCGGCTGCGATGGGCGGTGCACTGCCGGTCCGGGGTCGGGTGCGGTGAAATCGCGGTCACCTCGCCACCCCTCTCAGGCCCAGCCCGGGGGCAGAGCGACAGCGATATCCGGCGCCGGATCGCCGTCCGGTGTCGGTACGAGTTCGGGGGTGCAGTCGCAGCCCGGGAGGTCTTCGGGTGCGGGGGCGGTACACGTGGCCTGATGGATGCGCGCCGCGGCCTCCAGGCCGATGGCGTGTTCGGCGCAGGCGAAGACGGTGGTGGTGCAGTCCGACGGCCGGGGCATCGGGCCGAAATCCGGCTGCTGCTGCGGATCGCCGAGCAGCATCGCCCGGTCACGACGTCCCTGTTCCCATGCCAGGTGGTCAGCGAACTCAGCCTCGGTCAAGCGCCGTTGCCAGCTCACAATGGCAGACGAGCCACATGCTCTGCATGTCGGTCCGCCAATCGGTGAAGAACGCGGCTGGGGATGCGATGCAACGACCACCAGACACTCCTCTCGATGATGCGTTACCCGGAAAGCTGTCGAGCAGGCCGCTTCCAACTAGGCCGTCTCATACATGGACGGGAAGCCTTCGGGCGATGCGTGCGTCTCGCCTCAAGGATCGAGTCACCTTGACAATCAGCACACTCGGCCTGGCGCTGAGAACACAGGCCTTCAGCCAACGGCATTGTCAGTGCCGGAGGGTACGGTTCCGTTTCATGACGATTGACTCATCCCCAGCTCTGGACTGGGCCAGCCTTGGCCAGGCGTTTGCATCCGCCTACGAGGAACTGGACGTTAATGACTACCTGAATGCACACAGCCGAGATGAGGAGCCGCCACCTCCTGTTGAGGTGGTTGATGCAGATGAGCCGGAAGGCGCGGACGAACTCCGCGCCGCATGTTTGCGGCCCGTGGAGCACTTGCGCACGTACTTTCCTCATGAAGCATCAGACTTCACCCCTTGGGTCGCCAAGAACCTCGACAGGGTGAGGAGAGCCGCTTGGATGGCAAAGCCTCTAACTCTCGTTGGCACAGAGCAGAAAATAGCTGGGTATCGAATTGATGTCCTGGCTAAGACTCAAGTTGATGGATGTGATCGATTCGTGGTAATCGAGAATCAACTCGAGAGAACAGATGCAGATCACCTTGGACGCCTCATTACATGTGCGGCAGAGGTGAACGCTAGCCATGCCATCTGGATCAGTACCGAGTTCCGTGAGGAGCACTTGAAGGTGATCGATGCACTCCAACACAACGCTGGCGGATGCATCTTCATCCCGTTGATCATCGATGGAGCTAACATGTACTCAGAGGGCGGGAAGGGCTACGCGAATTTCCAATTCATCTCCCCGCCGACCTACTCCACGCCCGACGATCACCTTCGCGAGAAGCTCCATGATTGTCTACGAAAGACCCATGAGGCTTGGCTTGCATTGCACCGCATGAAGAACATCGCAGAGCTTTACCCCGGGGTGGACTTCAGCAGGTATCGTCATCTCATCCAGGAGATGGGTCTGTGGGGTTACTACACCGACGAATTGGCTGATGCGCTGCTCGAAGTGATACCCAAAGAGAGGCGGACTCGCTCGACTTCGTGACTCCAGGGAGAAGGCCCGGTGCCGGCAGCGCCCAAAGCCGTAACGCACTGCCTAAGCGGGACCGATCACAGTGACGGTGCCGGTGCTGCTCTTGTGCTTCAGCGTCCCGCCCTCGACCCACAGCACGCCCCCCGAGGCGGGCGTTGCGGGGGCGGAGCTGTTGTTGAGGTAGAGCGCGCCGGTGAGGGTTCCGCCGGCCAGCGGCAGGAAGGTGGCGTCGACCCATGCTTTGCGCACGGCTTGGTTGCCGAAGGCGGGGTCGAAGCCGGGCAGGACGGGGATGGCCGTGTTGAATGTCTTCTCCCCGTTGATCACCTGGTCGCCAGCGAGCGCGACGGCGCCGATAGCGGCCGGGGCGAGCGGGTCTGTGCCGCCGGTGGCGTGCCTGGAGGCGTGGTTCGTGGGGGTGCGGGCGTCGCTGAGCCGGGCGTCGTCGCCGGCCGCGACCGTGCCCGGCGCCGTGCCGACGTTGAGGGCCGCCGCCGTACCGAGCCCGAGGTTCGCGCGGGCCGCCGCCGGGGAGGGGAGGTCGGAGAAGTTCGCGGTCTTTGCCAGGGCGTACGCGCGGTCGCCATGCGGATCCGCCGCGGCCACGTGCGCACTGACGGCGCTGGACGCCGCGCCGGCCGCATCGAACTGGGCGACGGCGGCCGGGGCGAGTATCGGGTTCGGGTACGAGCCGGACAGCACACCGCCGGCCGGACCGGTGGGCGGCAGGCTCTGCCCGGTGCCGTCCGGCTGGGACACCGGGGCAACCTCCGCGAGGTCGACGGTCGAGCCCAGTGCGGAGGGCAGGTCGATCCAGTAGGTGCGGCGGGCCCCGGTGAGCTGCTCGTCGACCGCCATCGCCACCCGGCCGGCAAGACACCGGGGCTGTCGGTGGTCAGCAGGACGACGGAGGCTGTGCCAGAGGAGCTGATGGTGATGGTGCAGGCGCCGGAGTAGATCGCCTTGTGCGCGGCGTCCACGAGGACGGCGGACGGGCTGAGGATGATCCGGCCCTGGGCGGCAGCACCGCCGGCCGGTACGGGCCGGTTGATGGTGAGGGTGATGGTGGAGGCACCGCTGGGAAACGGCATCCGGCCCCCTTTCCGCACTGGGGAGGGAGCGCGGTTGGTGATCAGGCCGCGGAGTAAGTGCGGCGCGCGCGCTCGCGGGTGGCCTTCTCGGCTTTCACGACGTCGATCGCCCGGTATTTCGGGACGCGGGCGAGCGGGGAGTTCGCGCGCTTCAGATGGCCGCGGTGTGCCCAGGCCCGGATGACCCCAGGTTTCACGCCGGCGGCCTCGGCGGCCTGCGCGGTGGTCCACAGGGTGGATTGGAGGTCCCCGTCGAGATCCAGCACCGCGCCCTCCTTGCCGGGGGAAAAGCGAAACCCCGGAGGACGCGCGCTCCGGGGTCGGTGATCCATGGCACACGTGTGCCTGCTGATCAAGTTACGCGTAACGCAATGGGCCGGTCAAGCAGCTGTTATCTGCCGGTACTCGGCGGCCAGATGCTGGATGTGCGCGGCGTACTCCTCGGTCGTCAGCAGCACGCCGCACGTGATGTTTCGACACTCGATGTAGGTGTCGCCGTCGTCCCGGTAGAGGGTGAGGAGCTCACAGCGTGGGCACGGCACGCGATGGTGCACGGGCCGGGTGTCGCGGCCGGTGAACTGCTGGGCGGCTGTGTGCCAGGCGTGGATCTGGGCGGCGGGGTTCGCGGAGAGGCGGTCGTGGGTTTCGTCGGCGGCCGGGTGCTCGATCAGTGCCCAGTCGAGATGGGTGGAGAGGAACCGCACGGCCTCGGTGACAGCTGCGCCCTCGCTGGGCCCGGTCGGCCGGGGGCGGAGCCGGCGGAGCGAGCGGATGTCGTCCTCCAGCGTGAGCAGTCCCCCGACAATGTGGTCGGTGAGGAGCCGGGACGGCTCGCCCGGCCATCGTGGGCTGGCGGGGGAACGACCGATGGTGCCGGTCTTCGGGCCGGGGCTGCTGTGGAGTGCCTCCAGCCAGACCGCGGCGAGGAGTTCGGGGAGGGCCAGGAGTTCGGCGCGGGTACGGGCGCAGCAGCGCGTGCAGTGGACCGGCTGGCCGAAGACGGGAGTGATGTCGTGGGGGATGCCGTCTTCGGCGCGTAGCTGCTCGGCTCGGCGCCAAGCGCTGTTGTGAGCTCCGGGGCACGGGATGGGAATGGGCACGTGGCCTCCCGAGGTGCGTGAGGGTCGTGTGCCCATTGTGCCCGTCCCGGTCAGCTCAGGCCGTCGACCGCCTTTCGGTAGTCCTCGGCCTGCTGCGGGGTGAGGTAGTGGGAGACGCGGATGAGGGTGGCGCCGTGGACGAAGTCGTATTCCGCGAAGGCCGGCAGGCTTTTGGAGACGGTCTGCACGTACTGGGCGCGCGCCTGGGCGTCCTGCGGCGTGGTGAAGACCTCGACGGCACTGCCAAGTTCCACGTCGCCCGTCTTGTAGACGCTGGCGTCGTCCTTGGGAACGCGGCTGTCCGCGAAGGTGACCTTGCTGGTGTACTGGCCGGGCCGCCCGAGCAGGTGATTCTTGTCGGACTCGGCTGTGACCGTGCTGGTG
>NZ_JBFAPH010000025.1:0-34961 GCF_040675635.1 Streptomyces sp. NPDC049577 | reverse complement strand
GCCGGCGCGGGCCCCGCGGAGCAGCCCCAAGCATAGGCGATGACCGCCACCGGAATTGACCCGGGAAGGGCCGACGACCACAACTTGTGGGTAGCTGCCGCCATGAAACCACTAGATCTGGTACCGGACGGCGAACCGCCCCCTACGCGTGTCGCGCCGCGCGGGCAGGACACGAGCGTACGCGAGGGGCCCCTGAGTCGGTCCGAGGGGGGCGCGGATGACACACTGGGACCACCGCGGAGGCCTCCGCTCCGGTGCCCACCCGGCACCGTGCGGTGCCACCGTGAGCGCGTCGGCTTCGTGCCGCAGCGTACCGTAATGGGCGAATTGATCTTTGCCCGTACACCCTGCCAGCTGATCACGTCAGCGAATCCTCGATATTTCACTCGAACGTGTGTTTGGCGCAACCTTTCGAAAGCAACTACCGTTGTCCAGCTAGGGAGAACCACTCGAGAGGGGCCGACGTGACCACCACCGCAGACAGCGCCACCATCACCGCCCAGGACCGCTCCCAGAACCGACTCGACCAGGCACACCCGATGAACGACGCAGCCATGAACGCGGAGGGGCAGAAGCCCGCCCGCTCGCTCCCCGGACGTCCTCCAGGAATCCGGGCCGACAGCTCCGGGCTCACCGACCGGCAGCGCCGCGTGATCGAAGTGATCCGGGATTCGGTGCAGCGCCGGGGTTACCCACCCTCCATGCGGGAGATCGGCCAGGCCGTGGGGCTGTCCAGCACGTCCTCGGTCGCCCACCAGCTCATGGCCCTGGAGCGCAAGGGCTTCCTGCGCCGCGATCCGCACCGCCCCCGCGCCTACGAGGTCCGCGGCTCGGACCAGCCCAGCACCCAGCCGACGGACACCACCGGCAAGCCCGCCGCCTCGTACGTGCCGCTGGTCGGCCGGATCGCCGCCGGCGGCCCGATCCTCGCCGAGGAGTCCGTGGAGGACGTCTTCCCCCTCCCCCGGCAACTGGTGGGCGACGGCGAGCTGTTCGTGCTGAAGGTGGTCGGTGACTCCATGATCGAGGCCGCCATCTGTGACGGCGACTGGGTGACGGTGCGCCGCCAGCCCGTCGCGGAGAACGGCGACATCGTGGCCGCGATGCTCGACGGCGAGGCCACGGTCAAGCGCTTCAAGCGCGAGGACGGCCATGTCTGGCTGCTCCCCCACAACGCCGCGTACCAGCCCATCCCCGGCGACGAGGCCACCATCCTGGGCAAGGTCGTGGCCGTCCTGCGGCGGGTCTGAGCACTCCCGACGCACTCCGACCCCACCCCAGGGGACGAGCCCCGGAACCTCCTGCGCCGGTTCCGGGGCTCTTCGCCGTCCTGCGAAGCGCCCCTAGCGCTCCTCCGCCTTCGCGGCCGCGTCGATCGCCGCCAGCGAGCGGCGCACCTGGTTGCGGTCCGTGGTGTACCAGAAGTTCGGCATCGAGGCCCGCAGGAAGGAGCCGTAGCGAGCCGTCGCCAGCCGCGGGTCGAGCACCGCCACCACGCCCCGGTCCCCCGAGGCCCGGACGAGCCGGCCGGCCCCCTGGGCCATGAGCAGCGCGGCATGGGTGGCGGCCACCGCCATGAAGCCGTTGCCTCCGGCATCCTCCACGGCCCGCTGCCGGGCACTCATCAGCGGATCGTCCGGGCGCGGGAACGGCACCCGGTCCATGACGACCAGCTGGCAGCCGGCCCCCGGCACGTCGACGCCCTGCCACAGGGAGAGGGTGCCGAAGAGGCAGGTACGGGCGTCGGCGGCGAAGGTCCGGATCAGCTCGCCCAGTGTCTCCTCGCCCTGGAGCAGGATCGGCACGTCGAGCCGGGCGCGCAGGGCCTCGGCCGCGGCCTGGGCGGCCCGCATCGAGGAGAACAGCCCGAGCGTCCGGCCGCCGGCGGCCTCGATCAGCTCGGCGAGCTCGTCGAGCATGTCGGTGCGGCTGCCCTCCCGGCCGGGCTGGGAGAGATGCCGGGCGACGTAGAGGATGCCCTGCTTGGGGTAGTCGAAGGGTGAGCCGACGTCGACGCCCTTCCACACCGGCAGGTCCTCGCCCTCCACACCCTCGGGGGCGAGCCCGAGGGAGCCGGCGACGCCGTTGAAGTCCCCGCCCAGCCGGAGCGTGGCCGAGGTCAGCACGACGGAGCGCTCGGCGAACAGCTTCTCGCGCAGCAGACCGGACACCGACAGGGGCGCCACCCGCAGCGACGCCCCACCGGGCCGGAACGAGGCCCCGCCGCGGGAGTCGTTCCGCTCGTACCAGACGACGTCGTACTCGGAGCCCGCGACGACGCGCTCCGCGACGGCGTGGACGTTCTCCACGGAGGCGAGGGCCTGCTTGCGGACCACGTCCTCGTCCTGGACGGACTTGTCGCGCGTGTTGCCCAGGGCGGAGATCACCGTGCGTGCGGCGTCACGCAGCGCCATCAGACAGTGGCGGAGGTCCTCCGGCAGTTCCTCCAGCCGCCCCGGCAGGGCGAGCTCCATCAGCCGCTCGAAGCTCTCGGCCGCCGTCTGCAGGGCGTCGGCCGCCTTCTCGTCGACCAGCTTGGCCGCCCGGCGGACCGCGCGGTTGACCTGGCCGGGGGTGAGCTCGCCAGTGGCCACACCGGTGACCCGGGAGACCAGCTCGTGGGCCTCGTCGACGATCAGCACCTCATGGCTGGGCAGCACCGGCGCGCCCTCGATCGCGTCGATGGCCAGCAGGGCGTGGTTGGTGACCACGACGTCGGCCAGCTTGGCCCGCTCGCGGGCCGCCTCCGCGAAGCACTCGGCGCCGTACGCGCACTTCGACGCGCCCAGGCACTCCCGGGAGGTGACCGAGACCTGCGACCAGGCCCGGTCGGAGACGCCGGGGGTCAGGTCGTCCCGGTCGCCGGTCTCCGTCTCGTCCGACCAGTCGCGCAGCCGCAGCAGGTCCTTGCCGAGCTTGCTGCTGGGCGCCGCCGCCTCGAAGGGGTCGAAGAGACCCTCTTCCTCCTCCTGCGGCACTCCCTCGTGGAGCCGGTGCAGGCACAGGTAGTTGGAGCGGCCCTTGAGCATGGCGAACTCGGGGCGGCGGCGCAGCAGGGGATGCAGCGCCTCCACGGTGCGCGGCAGGTCGCGCTCGACGAGCTGGCGCTGGAGCGCGAGCGTCGCGGTCGCGACGACGACGCGCTCGCCGTGGGCCAGCGCCGGCACCAGGTAGCCGAGGGACTTGCCCGTGCCGGTGCCGGCCTGGACGAGCAGGTGGGTGCCGTCGTCGATGGCGTCACCGACGGCTTCGGCCATGGCGACCTGCCCGGGCCGCTCGGTGCCGCCGACAGCGGTGACGGCGGCGTGCAGCAGGTCGGAGAGAGAGGGCGAGGAGGAGGCAGTCATAGCGTGGCCAGCCTACGGTGCGGGACTGACATCGCGGGGCGGGAGTGACGCAGGACGCCCGTACGGCTACAGAACGTCACCGGGTCACGGCTGGAGGAGGTCGCGCAGGGCCCGCTCGCGGACCATGAGGGCCGCGCGTTTGTCGGCCGTCTCGACCTCGGCGGTGAGCCGGAAGCCTGCGGAGAGGAACGCGGCGACGGAGGGAGTGTTGCGCAGGTCCGGCTCGGCGATGACACGCCCGCAGGCGGGGCGGCGGTCGAGGATGTGGTCGGCGACGGCGCGCAGCAGGGCGCTGCCCAGTCCGCGACCGCGGTCGGCGACCCTGCCGATGAGGAGATGCACGCCGGTGTCGTGCGGCCGGGCCGGATAGTGGCGGGCGATCGGGTCGAGGTCGGCCCGGTAGATCTCCCAGTAGCTCATCGGGACGCCGGCCAGCACCCCGAGGCAGGGCACGCTCCGTCCGTCGCCGTCCGTCTGCGCCCGCAGATGCTCCGCGGTGACGCTCTCCGGGCCGGCCAGATGCCAGAAGGCCGCCACCGCCGGGTCGTTCATCCACCGGCTGATCAGCCCGAGGTCACGCTCGATCAGGACCGGTACGAGCTGGAAGGGGCCCGGCCCCGTGGCGACGGGGCCCCAGCCGGCGAGCCCGTCCAGCAGGTCCTGTGCGGCGGGGCCGGGGCCGGCGAGGTCCCCGAGCGCGTCGAGCGCGTCCAGGACGGCGAGTTCGTCGAAGGCGTCCAAGCCGTCCAGTGCGGCGACCGACGGCAGCTCGACGGTGTCCGCGGTGCTCGACACCGCGCACGGCGCGGGCTGCGGGCCGAGCTCGCCGGGGCGGGGGTGCGGTTCGTGCCGCCGGTAGGGCTCGTAGGGCGGGTGGTTCACAGGCTCATCCGGCGCTCTGGTGCAGGGGGTTGGGGATGGTGACGTAGACGGACTGGGTGTCGACGGGGCCGACGAGCTCGTCGAGTCCGTGCAGCCGGGTGAGCATGTTGGCCTTGCAGCGCAGGGTGGGTGAGGCGAGGAAGTGGGCGGGCAGGGACGAGCGGCTGCCGGCGGGGGCCTCGGCGGCCTCCGTGAGGAAGCGGCGCAGGGCGGCCAGGAGGATCCGCTCGTCGGCGAGGCGCTGGGCGCCGAACGCTCCGACGAGGCCGAGGACGTTGTTGATGCCGAGGTAGTAGGCGAAGCGCTCGTCGGCCACCTCGTCGGCGACGAACGTGTCGCTGTCGCGTCCGATGCCGGGGAGCTGTCGTTCGAGTGCGGCGCGGTGGGACGCGCGGAAGTAGTAGCCCTGGTTGTCGCGGTAGCGCCCGCCGACCGGCCAGCCGTCGCGGTCGAGGAGGACCAGGGTGTTCTGCTGGTGGGCCTCCAGGGCGACGCCCGCCGCGCCGTCGAGCCACAGGGCGGGCCGTACGACGGCTTCCAGGTAGCGCAGGAACCACTCGGCGGAGACGGCTCCGGCGGGCCGGCCGGTGCGGTGGGCGAGGCGGGCGACGGTGTCGGCGAGCCGTGAGGAGACGGCCGGCTGTCCCGCGGCCGTCCGGCGGCCGGGCCACGGGCGCGGCGAGACCAGTCCGGCGAGGCAGACGGCGTCGTCGCCGGGGCCGAAGGGGTTGTGCCGCAGGACGACGTCCAGCCCGGGCACGGGCGTGCCGTCGGGGGTGTCGACGGCGAGCCAGGCGGGGTCGCGGACGATGTCGAAGCCGAGGCCGCCGGGGCAGGCGGCCCGCCAGCGCTCGGCGAGGCCGCTGCGCAGCAGCCGGTGCACTTCGACGCCGCGCCGCAGTTCCTTGCGGAGGTTCTCCCGGCGGGAGTTGGTGACGCGCAGGCCGAGGGAGAGCTTGAGCATCGCGGGGGTGCCCGGGCGGTAGACGGTGCGCAGGGAGGAGGTGGGGTGCCAGGGTTCGCCGTGGGCGCCGAGGTCGTGCAGCAGCCCGGCGTCGAAGAGCCGGGCGACGGCGGGGCGGTGCCGGATGTCGCGGGCCTGCCAGGGGTGCAGGGGCAGCGGCACGGTGTCGGGCGGCAGCGGGAGCGGGCCGGCGAGGCGGGCGGCGAGGGCGGGGGCGTCGACGGCGCGGCCGCGCTCGGTCCAGGCCGAGTCGGCGGCCAGGACCGAGCGGTGGACGGCCAGCCAGTGCAGGGGGAAGGAGCCCCGGGTCTCCGGCGCGTAGGCGTGGGATTCGGTCTCTGTCAGGCCCTCGCGGCTCTTGGGGGTGGGGTGGAGCGGGTGGCCGAGGATCAGCGACTGCTCGCCGTGGAGGAAGAGTTCCGCGGTGCCGGGGTCGGCGGGGTGGGCGCGCCGGTCGGCGAGGAAGACGGCCGTGCGGCGCACCGAGTCCGCGACGCGGGCGACGAGTTCGGCCCCGGCCGGCGGTGCCGGGCGGCCCGCGCGTCCGTTCTGCTCGACGGTCCGGCGCGCGGCCTGCTGCGTGTCCTGCTGCGCGGCGTGGTGTGCGACGTGGTGTGCGGCCTCGCGGGTGAGCAGGGCGGCGAGCGTGACGGCGTCCACGGGCGGAGCGGCGGATGGCTCGGTGGACCCGGCGGCGTCGGGCGCGTCCGTGGCGTGGTGGACGAGGGCCGGCGGCCCGAAGCGGTGCCAGCCGGCAGCGGACCAGTACCGGACGGGCACGCGGAGTGCGATGCCGCACGCGGTGAGCGGCAGGTGCAGGACGGGGCCGTCGGGGCGGGCGATGCCGTTCTCGCGGACCCAGCAGCGCAGCAGGTTCTCGGCGGCGGCCGCGTCGGCGGCGACCGCCGCGTCGCCGTGGTCGAGGGGGTCTTCCCAGGCGTGCGTGCCGGAGCCGGGGGGCGTGCCGCGGCCGGTCTGGTGGGGCACCACCGGGGGCCCGGCCGGTGGAACGGCTTCGGGGGTGGACGCACCGGGGCGGGAGGATGCGCTCATGAGTGGTGCGGCGCACAGGTCACGGCGTACGGGCCGGGGACGCGGCGCCTGCCTCCTTCGGCGGTCGGGGGGTGGGGATGCGGTGGCCCGCGCGGGAGACCGCGGCGATGGCGTCGGAGAGCCGGTCGAGGACCGCTTCGGCCTGTTCGTCGGTGATGGTGAGGGGCGGCAGGAGCCGGACGACGCAGGAGTGGCGGCCGCCGAGTTCGACGATCAGACCTCGGCGCAGGCACTCCTGCCGTACGGCCGCGGCCAGTTCCGGACCGGCCGTCAGCGGGCCGCGGCGATCGGTGGGACCGTCACCGGCGGGGCCGGCGGCGACGGGGGACTCCGGGTCGACCATCTCGACCCCGAGCATGAGCCCCCGTCCGCGCACATCGCCGACGCAGTCGTGCTCGGCGGCGAGCCGGCGCAGCCGCTCCAGCATGCGCTCCCCCAGCGCACCGGCGCGTTCGGCCAGGCCGTTCTCCCTGACGTGACGCAGGGTGGCCGTGCCGGCGGCCATGGCGAGCTGGTTGCCGCGGAAGGTGCCGGCGTGGTCGCCGGGCTGCCAGACGTCGAGGTCCTCGTGGTAGACGACGACTGCGAGCGGCAGGCTGCCGCCGATGGCCTTGGACAGGACCATGACGTCGGGGACGGTCCCGCTGTGCTCGACGGCCCAGAAGGCGCCCGTGCGGCCCACGCCGGTCTGCACCTCGTCGGCGATCAGCGGAATGCCGCGGGCCGTGGTGATCTCGCGCATGCGACGCAGCCAGGCGTCCGGCGCGGGGAGCACACCGCCCTCGCCCTGCACGGGCTCGACGATCATTCCGGCGGGGTGGCGCACGCCGCTCTTGGGGTCGTCCAGCAGGCTCTCGGTCCAGCGGGCCGCCAGCGCGGCGCCGGCCTCGCCGCCGACGCCGAACGGGCAGCGGTAGTCCTGCGGGAAGGGCAGCCGGGTGACGCGTACGCTCGGCGCGCCGCCGGAGAGGTCCAGCGCGCCGGCGGTCATGCCGTGGTAGGCGCCGGAGAAGGCGAGCAGGCCGTCCCGGCCGGTGGCGGTGCGGACGAGCTTGAGGGCGGCCTCCACCGCGTCCGTGCCGGCCGGGCCGCAGAACTGGACGCGGGCGGAGTCGGCCAGTCCGCCCGGCAGGGTGGCGAACAGCTCGCTGGTGAAGGCGTCCTTGACGGGGGTGGCGAGATCGAGGACGTGCAGCGGGGCACCCGAGTCGAGCACGGAGCGGATGGCCTCCAGCACGACCGGGTGGTTGTGGCCGAGCGCCAGCGAACCGGCTCCCGAGAGGCAGTCGAGGTAGCGGCGGCCGTCGGCCCCCTCGATCGTCAGCCCCCGGGCGCGCACGGGGACGATGGGCAGCGAGCGGGCGTACGTGCGCGCCGCCGACTCGCGGTTCGACTGCCTCCGCAGGATGCCCTCGTGGGCCGACGGCGACGTCGGTGACAGCTGGGTCAGGGCCACGGCTCCGCTCCTCCTCCTGCCGCTGAACGCTGGTCGGTTGTCCCCCGTACGTACCAACGACGTCACGCGCTGTGGATCACGGCCCGGGCACAAGATCCTTGGAACCGGAACCGAGGACCCACCCGCACCCGTCTCCCCCGTCACCGGCATAGTGGGGCCCTGGCCCCCCGGCCGGGGGGCACATGACAAGTTCACAACAAACCCGACAGAACACCCAGGGGGAGCCCACTCCATGCCATCCACCCGTCCGTCCGCCACTTCGCAACGCCCCGGGTGGGGAGCCTCGCGCGCTCGCGGTTCCGCCCGGGCCCTCGCCGCGGCCGCCCTCACCGCCGCCCTGGCCCTCACCGCCACGGCGTGCGGCCCGTCCGACGACGACGCGGCCGGCCAGCCGAACGCGACGGCGAGCCAGCAGGGCGACTCCAAGCTCAAGCTGCCCAAGGGCATTCCGACTTCCGTCCAGGACCTGGACAAGTGGAAGAACGGCGCCTGGAAGAACTGGGACAAGGACCAGTGGGTGCGCGAGGCCCGCGACTTCATCAACCCCATCATCAAGGGCCACTGGAAGCCCGACACGATGAAGGACGCGCGCTCCAGCGACAAGACGCTCGCCGCGCAGAGCGCGCCCGGCACCGTGCCGGGCGGCGGCTCCGGTGACCAGGGCGTCACCGACCCCGAGCCGACGCCGGTCCCGGCCAAGCCCGTCAGCCTGCCGTACCACAACAACGCGGCACCGGTCGGCAAGGTCTTCTTCGACAGCCCCGAGGGCCACATGGTCTGCTCGGGAACGGTCGTCAAGGACCCGGCGCACCCCGGCAAGTCCAACCTCGTGTGGACGGCCGGCCACTGCGTGCACTCCGGCAAGAGCGGCGGCTGGTACCGCAACATCGCCTTCGTGCCCTCGTACAACGACAACGGACTGCCCGGCGCCCAGGTCAACCGGGCCCCGGTCCAGGAGGTTGCGCCGTACGGGGTGTGGTGGGCGGACTGGGCGCAGACGTCCTCCCAGTGGATCTCGCAGGGTGCGGAGACCGGCGGCGCCGGCGCCCCCTACGACTTCTCCGTGCTGCATGTGAAGCAGGAGACCGGCTCCGGCAAGTCGCTGGAGGAGACGGTGGGCAACGCGCTGACCGTCGACTTCAACGCCCCGCAGGTGAAGTCGATCCAGAGCATGGGCGCCTGGGGCTACCCGGCCGCGCCGCCCTTCGACGGGCAGAAGATGTACGACTGTGTCGACAGGCCGGGCCGGCTGACGCTGGACCGCGCGCAGCCCACGATGTACCGCATCGGCTGCACCATGACCGGCGGTTCGTCCGGTGGCGGATGGTTCGCCCGGGGCGCCGACGGCAAGGTGGTGCTGGTGTCGAACACCTCGATCGGCCCGTCCAACAGCACCTGGCTGGCCGGCCCGCACCTGGGTCCGGAGGCGAAGGGCGTCTACGACGCCATCAGCCAGAAGTTCTCCCGGTAGGGACGTGAGCCGCTTCCGGCGGTGACGTGAACAGACGGAAGGCCCGCCCCCGGCAGGGGGCGGGCCTTCACCGTTCGGATGTCACACGATCGCATGACCTTGCCGGACCGCTCAGCGGCGGGCGGCCGGCGCGTACCGCTGGAGCTCGGCGGCGAGCTCCTCGTGGACGCGGGCCTTGATCAGGGTGCCGTCCGCGGTGTGCTCCTCGGAGATCACCTCGCCGTCGGCGTGCGCCCGGGCGATCAGCGAGCCGTGCGTGTAGGGCACGAGCGCCTCGATCTCCACGGCGGGCCGCGGCAGCTCCTGGTCGATCAGGGCGAGCAGCTCCGGGATGCCCTGGCCGCTGCGCGCCGACACCGCGATCGAGCGCTTCTCGATGCGCAGCAGCCGCTGCAGGACCAGCGGGTCGGCCGCGTCCGCCTTGTTGATCACCACGATCTCGGGCACGTCGAGCGCGCCGACGTCGCGGATCACCTCGCGGACCGCCGCCAGCTGCTCCTCCGGCACCGGGTGCGAGCCGTCCACCACGTGCAGGATCAGATCGGCGTCGCCGACCTCCTCCATGGTGGAGCGGAAGGCCTCGACGAGGTGGTGCGGCAGGTGCCGGACGAAGCCGACGGTGTCCGCCAGGGTGTAGAGCCGCCCGCTGGGCGTCTCGGCCCGGCGCACGGTCGGATCCAGGGTGGCGAAGAGGGCGTTCTCCACCAGCACACCGGCCCCTGTCAGCCGGTTGAGCAGCGAGGACTTGCCCGCGTTGGTGTAGCCGGCGATGGCGACCGACGGGACCTTGTTCCGTCGCCGCTCCTGGCGCTTGATGTCGCGGCCGGTCTTCATCTCCGCGATCTCCCGGCGCATCTTCGCCATCTTCTCGCGGATCCGCCGCCGGTCCGTCTCGATCTTGGTCTCACCGGGGCCACGCGTGGCCATGCCGCCGCCGGACGAGCCGGAGCCACCACCGCCCATCTGCCGGGACAGCGACTGGCCCCAGCCGCGCAGCCTCGGCAGCATGTACTGCATCTGCGCGAGCGAGACCTGCGCCTTGCCCTCACGGGACTTCGCGTGCTGGGCGAAGATGTCGAGGATCAGGGCGGTCCGGTCGACCACCTTGACCTTGACGACGTCCTCGAGATGGATCAGCTGGCCGGGGCTGAGCTCACCGTCGCAGACGACGGTGTCGGCGCCGGTCTCCAGGACGATGTCCCGCAGCTCGTCGGCCTTGCCGGAGCCGATGTAGGTGGCCGGGTCGGGCTTGTCGCGCCGCTGGATGACGCCGTCGAGCACCAGGGCGCCCGCGGTCTCGGCGAGCGCGGCCAGCTCCGCGAGGGAGTTCTCCGCGTCCTGCACGGTGCCGGACGTCCAGACGCCGACCAGCACGACGCGCTCCAGGCGCAGCTGCCGGTACTCGACCTCGGTGACGTCCTGGAGCTCGGTGGAGAGGCCGGCGACGCGCCGCAGGGCCGCGCGCTCGGAGCGGTCGTACTGCTCGCCGTCACGCTCGCCGTCGATCTCGTGGCTCCAGGCGACGTCCTCTTCCATCAGGGCGTCGGCCCGAAGGCTCTCCGGAAGGCTCTGCCGGTCCTGGGAAAAGGAAGAAGAGGAGGTCAATGGGTTCCTTTACGTCGTCTCGTCGTACCGCCCCCGGCTGCGGGGGCCACATGGTCGACAACGCGCACGCGGCCCCGGGGATTCCCGGGCCGGCGGCCTCGCCGACCCGTCGATGGTCCCACGCCCCGGCCGCGCGGTCACGCGGGTTTCCCGCTGGCCTTCCAGTCGGGGTGCCCGGGCATGGGCGGGGTCTTCTCCCCGTACAGCCAGGGCCGCAGGAAGTCCGTCTGGTCGTGGCCGGACACCTCGGAGGCGAGCGCGACGAAGTCGGCGGTGCTCGCGGTGGCGTCGTGGTGGCGGGCGACCCACTGGCGCTCCAGGCGGTCGAAGGCCTGGTGCCCGATCCGCTCGCGGAGGGCGTAGAGCACGAGCGCGCCGCCGTCGTAGACGACGGGCCGGAAGATGCTGGCCTTCTTGCCGGGGGCCGCTCCCTTGGGGGCGGCCGGCGGGCCGCCGTCGGCCCGCCAGCGGTCGGACAGCGCGTACGCGGCGCGCATCCGGTCGGCCAGCCGGTGGTTCGACTTCTCGTCCGCGTACAGCGCCTCGTACCAGGTGGCGTGGGCCTCGTTGAGCCAGAGGTCGGACCAGCTGCGCGGGCTCACGCAGTCGCCGAACCACTGGTGCGACAGCTCGTGGACCATGATCGAGTCGACGTACCACTGGGGGAAGCGGGGGTCGGTGAACAGTCCCCGCTCGAAGAGCGAGAGCGTCTGGGTCTCCAGCTCGAAGCCGGTCGAGGCGTCGGCGATCAGCACGCCGTAGTTCTCGAAGGGGAACGGGCCGACCTTGCTCTCCATCCAGGTGAGGTGGCCGGGGGTCCGGGAGGTCCACTTCTCCAGCAGCTTGCCGTCGGCCGCCGGGACCACGTCGCGGACGGGCAGGCCGTGCGGACCGGTGCGCCGTGGGGTGGCGGAGCGGCCGATGGAGATCTGGGCCAGCTCGGTGGCCATGGGGTGCAGGGTGCGGTAGGTCCAGGTGGTGGCCGCACCCTTGGAGCGCCGGCCCAGGGGCAGCCCGTTGGCCACGACGGTGAGGTCCTTCGGCGCGGTGACGTGGAAGGTGAACAGCGCCTTGTCGGAGGGGTGGTCGTTGCCGGGGAAGATCCGGTGGGCGGCGTCGGCCTGGTTGGCCATGACGAGGCCGTCGGTGGTGGGCACCCAGCCGCCGCTGGGTACACCGCGCGGGTCGCTGGTGTGGCGCACGGTGACGGTGAAGGTATCGCCGTCGGCCACGGGATGGGCGGGGGTGACGGCCAGGTCTTCCTCGACCGGGGTGAAGGTGGCGGGCGCCCCGTCGACCTCGATCGAGCGGACCGTGCCATGGGTGAAGTCGAGGTTGAAGCGGTCCAGTGGGGCCGTGGCCCGCGCGACGATCTTGGTGACGGCTTCCAGCGGCTGGTCGTGGGCCTTGTAGACGAGCGAGATGTCGTAGGAACCGATGTCGAAGCCGGGGTTGCCGAGATGGGGGAAGAGCCGGTCGCCGATGCCCTGGGCCGTGGGGGCGGGAGGCGCGGCGGCCCCGAGGAGCAGCAGGGCGGCGGTGGCGGCGAGGGCGGCGCGGCGGCGCGGGGACCTCTGCCGGGAGGAGCGCTCCACGGATGAGGGTGAGTACGGCATGCGTCCACCGCTATCAGCGCGCGGCCTCACTCCGTCGGCGGCGCGTCGCCGACCCACTCGTACGAGCGCGTCACATCATCGTACGAACCTCCCGGCGGCGCGCGGTGACCGTGGGATCCGGGTTACAGCGGTGCCGTCACGACGGGCCGTCCTGCGCGCTCGACGTCGTACACGCCGGGTACCCGCCGCATGGCGCGCATCAGTTCGGGAAGCTGGGCAGCGTCGGCGAGTTGGAGCGTGTAGGTGTGCCGTACGCGCTGTTCGTGCGGTGGTTCGACGGCCGCGGAGATGACGGCCGCGCCCTCCGCGGCGATGACCTCGGTCAGGTCGGCGAGCAGATGCGGTCTGCTGAACGATTCGGCCCGCAGGGTGACCCGGTAGTCGCCGGGGGACGTGCCGTCCGGGCTGCGCCAGTGGACGCGGACGGGCTGCTTGCCGGCGGTGACCATCCGGTCCACGACGGGGCACTGGACGCGGTGGACGGTGACCGCGCCGCCGCGTACCGGGAAGCCGGTGACCTCGTCGGGCGGTACGGGCGTACAGCAGCCGGCCAGGCGCACGCCGGCGGCGGTGCCCTCCGCGACGGCGGCGACCGGTCCGCGCGCGGTGGGCGTGGGGGCGGGGTGGGTGGGCCTGGGCGCGGCCGGGGTATCGGGCGGGGCGACGGGTTCGGGGGCGGGGTGGGTGGCCAGCCAGCGGCCGATGGCGATGCGGGCGGCCGGTGTGCGGGCGTGCTCCAGCCAGTCGGGGAAGGGTCCGGAGGCGCTGTCGCGGGACATCAGCAGGTGCAGGGTGTCGCCGTCGCGCAGGACCGTGCCGAGGGCGGCGAGGCGCCCGTTGACGCGCGCGCCGATGCAGCGGTGGCCGCCCTCCCCGTGCAGGGCGTAGGCGGCGTCGACGCAGCTGGAGCCGGCCGGCAGGCCGATCGTGCCGCCGTCGGCGCGGAAGACGGTGATCTCGCGGTCCTGGGCGAGCTCGTCGCGCAGGGAGGTCCAGAAGGTGTCCGGGTCGGGGGCGGCGCGCTGCCATTCCAGCAGCCGGGAGAGCCAGCCGGGGCGGGTGGGGTCGACGCGCTCGCCGTCCGCCGCGTCGCACGGCTCGGGGGCGGCGTAGGGGTTGCCCAGGGCGATGACGCCGGCCTCGGCGACCCGGTGCATCTGGTGGGTGCGGATGAGGACTTCGGCCGCCTCGCCGCCCTGTCCCGCCACGGCGGTGTGCAGCGACTGGTAGAGGTTGAACTTCGGGGCGGCGATGAAGTCCTTGAACTCGGAGATGAACGGCGTGAAGCAGGTGTGCAGCTCGCCGAGGACCGCGTAGCAGTCGGCGTCCTCGCCGACCAGGACGAGCAGCCTGCCGAGGTCGGAGCCGGTCAGTTCGCCGCGCTTGAGGCGGACCCGGTGGACGGAGACGAAGTGTCTCCTGCGTACGTGGACTTCGGCCGTGATGCCCGCGTCGCGCAGCAGGGAGCGGACGCCGGCGGCGGTGGCCTCGAGCGGGTCGGGGCGGTCGGCGTGGGCGAGGACGAAGTCCCGGGTGCGGGCGTATTCCTCGGGGTGGAGGATGGCGAAGACCAGGTCCTCCAGCTCGGTCTTGAGCGCCTGGACGCCCAGCCGCTCGGCGAGCGGGATGAGGACGTCGCGGGTGACCTTGGCGATGCGGGCCTGTTTCTCGGGGCGCATCACGCCGAGGGTGCGCATGTTGTGCAGCCGGTCGGCGAGCTTGATCGACATCACGCGGACGTCGTTGCCCGTGGCGACGAGCATCTTGCGGAAGGTCTCCGGCTCGGCGGCGGCACCGTAGTCGACCTTCTCCAGCTTGGTGACGCCGTCGACCAGGAAGCGCACCTCGGCACCGAACTGCTCGCCCACCTGATCGAGCGTCACATCGGTGTCCTCGACGGTGTCGTGCAGCAGGGAGGCCGTCAAGGTGGTGGTCTCGGCGCCCAGTTCGGCCAGGATGAGGGTGACGGCCAGCGGGTGCGTGATGTACGGCTCGCCGCTCTTGCGCGTCTGGCCGCGGTGCGAGGACTCGGCGAGGAGGTAAGCGCGCCGCAGGGGGTCGAGATCGGCGCCGGGGTGGTGGGCGCGGTGGACCTTGGCGACGTGGTCGATGGCGTCGGGCAGCCGACCGCGCGAGCCGGAGCCGCGGAGCGCGGCGCGGCCGAGCCGTCTCAGGTCGATGCGGCGGCCGCGCCGGCGGCCGGGAGCACCTTCGTTCGTGGCCTCTGCGCTCATGGGCACCTCCGGCAGCGTCGACCGGCGGGGCGGTTCGCGCCTCCCGACCGGTGCTTGATGCTACCGACCCCATCACGCACGGCTCACCCGCTCTCGCCCAGAGTGAAACGGATCACCCATTCGAGGGAGTGTGCGGGTGCGGTTCAGGCGGTGGCGTCCGCGATCCAGGACGCGTCGAAGACGCCCTCGGCGACAATCACGGCCGGGCCGGTCATCTCCACGACGCCGTCCGGCCTCTCGCTGATCACCAGGCGGCCGCCGGGCACGTCCACGGTGTACGTGACCGGCCGGCCGTCGACGGCGGGATCGGCACCGTCCCGGCGGGCGGCGGCGACCATGACGGCGCACGCGCCCGTGCCGCAGGAGCGGGTCTCGCCCGAGCCGCGCTCGTGGACGCGCAGGGCGACGTGGCGCGGGCCGCGGTCGACGACGAACTCGACGTTCGTCCCGTCCGGGTACGCGGCGGCGGGGGCGACACCCGGGGCGGTGTACAGGTGTCCGGCGTCGGCCAGGTCGTCGACGAAGGCGACGGCGTGCGGGTTGCCCATGTTGACGTTCCGCGCGGGCCAGCTGCGCTCGCCCACGGTGACGGTGACGTCGCCCTCGGGCAGCAGGGCGCGGCCCATGGCGACGGTGATCCCGCCGGGCTCGCCGTCGGGGCCCGGCTTGGCGATGTGGGCACGGCGGACGCCGGCGCGCGTGGCGATGGCGAGGTCGCCCTCCTCGACGAGCCCGGCGCGCTGGAGGTAGTGGGCGAAGACGCGGACGCCGTTGCCGCACATCTCGGCGATGCTGCCGTCGCTGTTGCGGTAGTCCATGAACCACTCGGCCTCGTCGGCCATGGCCCGCGCCTCGGGGTGGGCGGCGGAGCGCACGACGCGCAGCACGCCGTCCGCGCCGATCCCGGCCCGGCGGTCGCACAGCCGGGCGACGGCGGCCGGCGACAGCTCGATCAGGCCGTCGTGGTCGGGGATGATCACGAAGTCGTTCTCGGTGCCGTGACCCTTGAGGAAGGCGATCTGCGCGGTGCTCACGCTTCGATGGTACGGGGACGCCTCCGGTCGGGGTTCGCCGACCTCTTCCGGTGCCCTCTTCCGGGGCCACCGCCGCCCGTGCCGGGGCGCTCGGGGCCGACCGGGGCTGCGGCCCGGTCCGGACGACAACCCGCGGACCGCGGCTAGCGGAGGCGCGCCACGCGCCAGACCGCGAGCACGACCACCACCGCCACGACAGCCGTGTACGTGGCCACGTACCGCCAGTCGGGGCGGCGGCCGGAGCCGCGCGGGGGCAGGCCGGGCCAGGTGTAGCCGACCCGGCGGGCGGCCATGACGCCCCAGCCGGCGGCGCAGCAGCTGATGAGCAGTCCGAGCATGGCGACGACCGGTCCGCCGTCGCCGAACTCGAAGGCGAGCGGGAAGGCGAACATCAGCGAGCCGATCGCGGCGAGCACGACGATGGGCGCGAGCTGCCAGAGGCGCAGCCGGCGCTGGGGCCGCAGTTCCCGGAACGACGCGGGTTCGGTGATGCCGGACGCGGCCTCCGCGTCCTCCTCGGGCCCGTCGGGGGTCAGCGCGTCCGTCTCTCCCCCGGCCACCGCCGGGAGGTGCCCGCCGCGCGGCGGTTGCTGCGGTCTGTCACGAGGGCCGGCCTCCATCGCCACGCGCCCTCCCAACTCGGACTCCACGGCTCGATCGAAGCTCGATGATGGCACGTCGGACGAGGTGCGCACGGCGTGCGGGGCGTCCCGATGCCATCACGTGATCAGGCTGTAATCGCCCGTTCGAGCAACGCGAGCGCTCGCTCCGGGAGTTCCGCGCGCCGGTCGGCGGCTCCGCTCAGCCAGTGCACCCGCGCGTCCCGCCGGAACCAGGAGTCCTGGCGCCGGGCGAAGCGCTTGGTGGCCCGTACGGTCTCCGCGCGGGCCTCGTCCTCCGTGCACTCTCCGGCGAGGAAGGCGAGCACCTGCTGGTAGCCCAGCGCGCGCGACGCCGTGCGCCCGGCGCGCAGGCCCTCGCGCTCCAGGGCGCGCACCTCGTCCACGAGCCCCGCCTCCCACATGCGGTCGACCCGCAGGGTGATGCGCTCGTCGAGCTCGGGGCGCTCGACGTCGACGCCGATCTGCACCGCGTCGTACACCGGCTTCTCGCCCGGCAGATTGGCGGTGAAGGGCCGCCCGGTGAGTTCGATGACCTCCAGCGCGCGCACGATGCGCCGGCCGTTGCCGGGCAGGATGGCGCGGGCCGCGGCCGGGTCGGCGGCGGCGAGGCGGGCGTGCAGGGCGCCGGGGCCGAGCTCGGCGAGCTCCCCCTCCAGCCGCGCGCGTACGGCCGGGTCGGTGCCGGGGAACTCCAGGGCGTCGATGGTGCCCTTGATGTACAGGCCGGAGCCCCCGACGAGGATGGGCGTGCGCCCCTCGGCGAGCAGCCTGTCGATCTCCGCGCGGGCCAGCCGCTGGTACTCGGCGACGCTCGCGGTCTCGGTGACGTCCCAGACGTCCAGGAGATGGTGCGGCACCCCCTGCCGCTCGGCCGTCGTCAGCTTGGCGGTGCCGATGTCCATGCCGCGGTACAGCTGCATGGAGTCGGCGTTGACGACCTCGCCCCCCAGGTGCTGGGCGAGGGCGACGCCGAGATCGGACTTGCCGGCGGCGGTCGGTCCGACGACGGTGATGACCCGGGGTGCGGGAAGTGCGTTTTTCACCGGATCAGTCTCGCAAACCCCCGGCGCGCCCCACGAACGAGCGACGTGACGCGACGCTGCCGGTTTCGTTGCCTGTTGCGAGGTTCCGAGAGCCGATTCACGGATCGGTGCCCGCGGGCGACGCAATGGGACGCTCCGGGCGGCACGGGATTTCGCTCACACCAGTAAGGTAATGGAGTAGATATGGGCGTGTTTTCAAGGTTTCGCCGGAAGGCGTCGGAGGCGTCAACAGAAGAGGCCCCGGCGACCACCCAGACGGCGGAATCGGCCGACGCCGCCGAGACGGCGGAGGCGGAGCCGGAGGAGGCGGCAGCAGAGCAGAAGGCCGCCGAGGCGGCCGCCACGACCGAGGACGAGGCCGGCGAGGGGGTCGAGATCCCCAAGCAGCAGTCCGCGGAGGAGGCGGCCGACAGCGAGGCCGGGGAGAGCGCCCGTAAGTAGAGCTCGTCGGCGACCGGCCGTGGAGCCCGGCTCCACGGCCGTCGCCGTGCCGCCGGCCCTTCCCCGGGTGTCCGCCGGGCCCTAGGACCAGGCGGCGACGTGGTAGCCCACTCCGTAGGGCGCCTCGTCGTACAGCAGCGCGCCGCGCAGCCCGGCGCCCTCGCCGGCGCCCGCGAGCACCTGCCAGGGCGCACGTCCGGCGGCCTTCAACTCGTGCGCGAGCTGCGCGTCGATCCCGGCCAGCGCCCCCGTGTCGGCGGCCGCCAGGGCCCGGGCCGTGCCGGCGTCGAACGCCTCGGCCCGCTCGTCGAGGTAGCCCGGCGCCTTCAGGCTCCGGCAGGCGCTGCCGTCGCCCATCACCAGGAGGGCGACCCGTTCGTCCCGCTCCGCCAGCTCGCGTCCCGCCGTCAGGCAGCGCTCCGGTTCCAGCGGCTCCCCGACGCCCAGCCCCTCCACGGGCGAGGTCGCCCAGGCCGTGCGCTCCAGCAGCCAGGCGGCGACGGCCAGGGACAGCGGCAGCTCACGCTCCCCGGCGGTGTCGTCGCCGGTGCCGAGCCGGACCGGGCGGTCCACTCCGAAGCCGCGGAAGGAGCCCGTCGAGCCCTGCGGGAAGGGGCCGCGGCCCGGCTGCTCGGCGGCCCCCACGACCACCAGCCGCCCCGGCCGCGCGGCGGCCAGGACGGCCACGGCGTCGAGGCAGGCGGCCCGCAGTGCGTCCAACTCGGACGCGGCACCGGCCGCGACCTCGGGGACCAGCAGCGGCGTGCAGGGGCAAACGGCGGCGGCGACAAGCATGGCCGAACCCTAACAACCGGAGATCGGCCGCCGGGCGACTCCGGGGAGTCGCCACGCAGCCGCCGGACCGGGCCGCGCCCCGGCGGAGACCCGCCGGACAGGCGCTAGTCGCAGCCGCAGCCCGGGGCGGCCGGGGCGGGCGCCGGCACCGG
Organism: Streptomyces sp. NPDC049577; assembly: GCF_040675635.1. Taxonomy (NCBI): domain Bacteria; kingdom Bacillati; phylum Actinomycetota; class Actinomycetes; order Kitasatosporales; family Streptomycetaceae; genus Streptomyces; species Streptomyces sp. NPDC049577. The sequence goes on along the minus strand of NZ_JBFAPH010000025.1, from coordinate 16,245 downwards.
GGCGCCGATGGCCGGGATGCCCAGCATCACGCCGGCCGGCTTGGCGGCCTTGGCGGCGTTGCGCTTCTCCCAGGCGTCGCCCGATCGCGTGCGGCGCACGGCCTTGACCGGGCCCTCGGCCAGCAGGTGGTGCGGGGCGGCGTAGGTGATCTCGACGGTCACGACGTCACCGGGGCGGACCGGCTCCTCCGGCTTGGAGAAGTGGACCAGACGGTTGTCGGGCGCGCGGCCGGACAGCCGCCGGGTGGCGTCGTCCTTGCGGCCCTCGCCCTCCGCGACCATGACCTCCAGCGTGCGGCCGACCTGCTTCTTGTTCTCCTCCCAGGAGATCTCCTCCTGGAGGGCCACCAGCCGCTCGTAGCGCGCCTGGACGACCTCCTTGGGGATCTGCCCCTCCATCTCGGCCGCCGGCGTGCCGGGGCGCTTGGAGTACTGGAAGGTGAAGGCCTGCGCGAAGCGCGCCTCGCGCACCACGTGCATCGTCTGCTCGAAGTCCTCCTCGGTCTCGCCCGGGAAGCCGACGATGATGTCGGTGGTGATCGCGGCGTCCGGCATGGCGGCGCGCACCTTCTCGATGATGCCGAGGAAGCGCTCCTGCCGGTACGAGCGGCGCATCGCCTTGAGGACGGTGTCCGAGCCGGACTGCAGCGGCATGTGCAGCTGCGGCATCACGTTCGGCGTCTCCGCCATGGCCGCGATCACGTCGTCCGTGAAGTCGCGGGGGTGCGGGGAGGTGAAGCGCACCCGCTCCAGGCCCTCGATCGTGCCGCAGGCGCGCAGCAACTTGGAGAACGCCTCGCGGTCGCCCATGTCCGAGCCGTACGCGTTGACGTTCTGGCCGAGCAGCGTGATCTCGCTGACGCCCTCGGCGACGAGCGCCTCGACCTCGGCCAGGATGTCGCCGGGCCGGCGGTCCTTCTCCTTGCCGCGCAGCGCGGGCACGATGCAGAAGGTGCACGTGTTGTTGCAGCCGACGGAGATCGAGACCCAGGCCGCGTAGGCGCTCTCGCGGCGCGTCGGCAGCGTCGAGGGGAACGCCTCCAGCGACTCGGCGATCTCGACCTGCGCCTCCTCCTGCACGCGGGCGCGCTCGAGCAGCACGGGCAGCTTGCCGATGTTGTGCGTGCCGAAGACGACGTCCACCCACGGCGCCTTCTTCACGATGGTGTCGCGGTCCTTCTGCGCCAGGCAGCCGCCGACGGCGATCTGCATGCCGGGCCGCTTGGTCTTCATCGGGGCGAGCCGGCCGAGGTTGCCGTACAGCTTGTTGTCGGCGTTCTCCCGCACCGCGCAGGTGTTGAAGACGACGACGTCGGCCTCTCCCTCGGGAGCGTCCTCGGGCGCCCGGACGTACCCGGCGTCCTCCAGCAGTCCGGACAGCCGCTCGGAGTCGTGGACGTTCATCTGGCACCCGTAGGTACGCACGGTATAGGTCTTGGTCACGCCCACTGCCTGGCTCCGGTCACTGCTGGTCATGCCACAAGGGTAAGGGGGCCGCCGGCAAGCGGGCGGCCAGGAAGTCGAGCACGAGCGGTGCCGCGACGGTGCGGAACTCCTCGAAGTAGGCGTGCCGGGCGCCGGGGATGATCACCGACCGGGCGCCGGGAATGCGGCCCGCGAGCAGGGGTGCGTTCGCGGTGGGGTTGAGGAGGTCGTCGCCGCCGTGCAGCACCAGCGTGGGGGCCGCGATGCCGGGGAGCGCGTCCCACACGTCGTGCCGGTCGCTCGCGAGCAGGTGCTGCCGCCGGGCGCGGGCGGACATGGTGGGGTCGCCCAGCGTGCGGTACGGCCCGGGGTGGGTCGCGAGCCAGTCGGGGGTGTACATCAGTCCGAGCAGCGCCCGCCTCGCGGCAGCGGGGTCCGGGTCGGCCAGCGACCTCCGGACGTCGTTGCCGCGCTCGACGCCGTGCCGGCCACCGGGCGAGGTGCAGCCGAGCACCAGCGAACGGACCCGCCGCGGGTGGTGGACGGCCAGGCACTGGGCCACACGCCCGCCCATGGACGTGCCGTAGACGTCCGCGCGGTCGACGCCGAGGTCGTCGAGCACGGCGATCACGTCGCGCGCGAACTCCTCGGTGGAGAACGGCGTCCCGGGGTCGTCGCTCGCCCCGGTGCCGCGGTAGTCGATCGTGATGGTGCTGCGGGCGGCGTGGAAGTCCTCCCGGATCCCGTCCCACCAGCGGTGGCTGTTGGCCTGGCCGGCGAGCAGGACCAGCGGGTCCCCGTCACCGCGGAGCTGGTAGGCGATGCGGACCCCGTCCGGGGTCGTGGCGTGCGTCACTGCGAGTGTCCTTCCGGGCCCGGGCACGACGATGGTCAGTGGCCGCCCGCGGCCCCGGCGGCGACTGACCATCACGGAGAGGTGATCTCCCCGAGGGTGCACCGAAACGTCCGGCGGCACCGGGAAACCGCCGGTTCCGCGCAGCGCCGCGGCCCCGCAGTCAGTAGTCGAGTCGCGGGAACCAGTCGTCGCGGCCGTGCGGGGTGAGGTCGAGGAGGTGCCAGACGGGGGCGAGGAGGTCGATGCCGCGCTGGTCGATGTCCTCGGCCATACGGGGGTGCGCCGAGTAGCGGTGGCGCGGGGTTCCGTCGGGGTCACGGGTGAAGACGGAGACGGTCGAGTCCTGCTCGCCGTTCTCGTCCTCGCTGCCGAGGTCGTACTTGAACGTACTGTCCCCACAGCTCAGCAGTCGCAGCCGGTGCCATCCGCGGTTGCGGGCGTGCTGCCGCAGGGCGGGTGGGCCGGCGGCCGCGGCGACGACGAAGTCGGCGGTACGGGCGACATGGTGGGCGATGCCGTTGAAGCCGTCGATCCACAGGGTGCACATCGGGCAGGGCTCGGTCTGCCTCTTTCCGTACATCAAGTGGTAGACGATCAAAGGGCGGTCGGGTGCGGTGAACAGCCCGCTCAGGCGGACTTCGCGGACCGGCTCGTCGCCCGCGTCGAGGCCGGAGGGGCCTTCGGCGAAGACGTAGTCCGCGACGGCCGGCCCCGGCGGCAGCGCGCGTCGCTGGGCGGCCACGCGTTCGCGGTGGCGCATGAGGTCGATCTCGGCCAGTCGGAGCTCTTCCCGGGCGGCGAGGTACTCCGTCGATTCGCCCGGCAGTCTGGTGTGCCGCATGGCGTCCTCCTGGGGTGGCGGCCCCCTCCCCTCTCCCGCCATGGTGCTCGCCCGTGGCCGGCGACGCCCACCGGTACGATCGCGTTCATGCGCGGGACGCCTGTGACGGACTCACTCGGAGCGGCACCCCTGGTTTGCGCCTCGCCGAACCCATTGATAGCATGATCGATTTTCGCCAGCAGGCAGCAGGCAGCAGGCAGCAGGCAGCAGGCAGCAGGCAGCAGGCAGCAAGGCCGTGCTGTTCGCCGTTCGCTCCGCCGGTGCGTTGCACCGGCTGCTGGACGTCCTGCCGGTCTTCGACGGTGACGAACGCATCGTCAGCCGGTTCACGCTGGTGCCGGGCTCGGACTTCGACGTCGACGCGCTGGCGGTTCTGGAGAGGTCCGGCGCCCGCCTCGTCAACTGGCAGGACATCCCCCACCGCACGTTCGACCTCGTCCTGACGGCCAGCCCGAAGGGCGCTCTCGGAGCGCTGCGCGGCCCGCGGGTGCTGCTGCCCCACGGCGCCGGCTTCAACAAGTCGATCGCGGGCGAGGGCTCCGCGCGCCTTCCGTCCGGGCTCGACCCCCATTTCCTGCTCGAGGGCGGCCGGCCCTGGGCCGATCTGCACGCACTGGCGCACGGCGACCAGCTCGACCGCCTCGCCGAGCACTGCCCGCCGGCCGCGGCCCGGGCGACGGTGGTGGGAGACCCGACGCTGGATCGCGTACTCGCCTCAGGTGCCCACCGGGACGGCTACCGCGCCGCCCTGGGCACCGGTGAGCGCCGGCTCGTCGTGCTGACGTCCACGTGGGGGCCGGAGTCGCTGCTGGCGCGGCGGCCGGAACTGCCCGCGGCGCTCGCGGCGGGTCTGCCCCACGACGCGTACCAGCTCGCGCTCGTCCTCCATCCCAACGAGCACAGCAGGATCGGCGCGTACGACCTCTCCCGGCACCTCGCGCCCGCGCTGGACGCGGGCACGATCCTGGCCGCACCGCACGAGGAATGGGCCGCCCTGCTGGTCGCCTGCGACGCCGTGATCACCGACCACGGCTCCACCGCCCTGTACGCCGCCGCTCTCGGCCGTCCCGTCATCGGCGCGTACGACGGCGGGAGCGAGCTGATACCCGGGACCCCGATGGCCGACCTGCTGGAACAGGCGCCGCGGCTGACCGGACCCGCGAGCCTGGCGGAGGCCTTGCGGGCGGCTGCCGGGCAGGACTCCCGCAAGTTCGCCGACGCGGCCTTCGACCTGCCCGGCCGGTCGCTGTCCCGGCTGCGCGACGAGCTGTACCGGCTGCTGGGAATCCCGCCGCGGCCGGCTCCCGTGCGGCCGCGCGCGCTGCCCGCTCCCCGGGGGCCGGCCCGCCGGCCCGCGGCCCACGCCGTGCGGGCCCGGGTGGCGGGAGACCGGGTCGGCGTGGAACGGTTCCCCGCCTTCACCTCCGAGCCGGCGCACCATGTGGCGGCCGAGTTCCCCGACGCGAGCGGGCGGCAGATGCAGAACGCCGCAGTCGTATGGCGCCGCTCCCGGCCCGCGCCCTCCGCACCGCACACCAGCGCGTGGACGGCTGCCGGTTGGACGGCCCGGGTTCTGGACGAGTGGCCGGGCTGCCGGACCGCGGCCGCTGTTCTCACACCGGAGCGGTGCCTGGTCAGGCATCGTTCCGGCGGGGTGTTCGGCGTCCGTGTCGAGCCCTGCCGGAGGGACGGCCGCATACTGCGGGCGGACCCGGCGGCCGTGATCTCCGCGATCCACGCCTGGCTGGGCGCCGCTCCCGGGCGCACGGTGCCGGCCTCACTCGTGTGCGAGGTCGGCCCGCTGTCCGTCCGGGTCGTCCTCGCCGCGGCCGACGCACCGGACCTCGACTACGAGCTGTGATCCGCTGCGGAAGAGCCCCCGGCGCGTTCCCTCAGCAGCCGGGCCGCCGTCCGGTGCTCGTCCGCCTCTGCGGTCTCACCCATCTCGTCCGTGAGGTCGGCCAGTTCCTCCAGGACGCGGACCTCGTCGGTGGTCGAGCCGCGCTCGCGGGCGCTCGCCAGAGCGGACCGGAACAACGCGGCCGCTTCCGCGGCCCGCCCGAGCTGCCGCAGCGCACGGCCGAGTTCGAAGCCGGTCCGCGCGGTCATCCGCTCGCGGTCCTGTTCGCGTGCCATGCGGTGGGCGTCACCGAGCAGCTCGGCCGCCCGTTCCGGCCGGCCCATGCCCAGGGTGGCGCGGCCGAGCAGATAGGTCTGGAGCAGCACGCCGTACGCGTTGGGGATCGCCGCGTGCTGCTGCCGTGCGCTCTCGAAGTCCGCCGCGGCGGACTCCCATGCGCCCCGGGCGCACTTCAGCTTGCCGCTGAACTCCAGCACCGAGGCCCTGAGCTTGCGTTCGGGCTCGGAGTCGCCGAGGGACCCGGCCGCGTTCAGCGCGTACCGGAGCTGTTCCGCGGCCTGGTCGTACCGCTCCTGTTCCCACAGCGGCCTGGCGAGCTGGCATCGCATGCGGATCATCGCCGGCAGGTGCTCCGCGTGCTCTGCGGCGGACAGGCCGCTGCGGAAGGCGTCCAAGACGTCCTCGTAGTGCGGGTGGTCGAGGAAATGCGTCCACAGCGGCTCGCACAGCGCCCACGCGTCGTCGTACAGCCCGGACCGGAACGCGAGCCGGACGCAGCCGTACAGGGCGAGGCGCTGGGCTTCCATCCAGCGCAGCGCCTCCGCCTTGCCGGCGAACTCGACGTCCGGGACGCCGGGGAGGGGCGGTTCGGGCGCCGCGAAGGTCATGCGCGGGCCGGCCGCCAGCGCGTCGGCCCGGCCTGCCTGGCGCCGGTACCAGCGGATCAGCCGGTGCCGGGCCTCCTCCCGCTCCGCCCCCGCGGGGTCCGCCCGGCGGGAACGGCGCTCCGCGTGTCCGCGCAACAGGTCGTGCATCCGCTGCCCCTCGGGCCGGCTCTCCAGCAGGCCCGCCGCCTCGGCCTCCTCCAGGGCGTCCTCGGCGGCCGGCAGATCGCAGCCCAGGAGCGCCGCGGCGGCCGGGGCCGTGACGGCCGGGGCCGGGAACTGCGGCAGCAGGCGGTACAGCCGCGCGGCTTCCGGACCCAGCCCGGCGTACGCCGCGTCCCACACCGCTTCCACCATGGGGATGCCTCTCTCGTGCAGGGTGGCGGTGAGTTCGGCGACCAGACGGGTCAGGCTGCGCCGGCGGTGCTTGCGGATCCACTGGCCGGCCACCTGGAGCGCCGCGGGCAGACCGCCGCAGCCGCGCGCGATCTCCCGCGCGGCGTCCGGCTCCGCCGCCAGTCGCGGGTCGTCCACGATGTGCGTGAGCAACCGCACCGCGTCGTCGACGGCCAGCGGGCTCATCGGGACCTCCACCGCGGCCACCCCGTCCAGGTCGGGGAGCTGCCCCTGGCTGGTCACAATGGCCAGGCCCGCGGCGGACGCCGGGAGCAACGGGATGACCTCGGTCCCGTACCGCGCGTTGTCGAGCACCATGAGCAGGCGCTTGCCCCGGGTACGCGTCCAGTACTGCTTCGACCGGCTCGCGAAGGACCGTTCCAGCCAGTCGGGGGCGACGCCCAGCCCCGTCAGCAGTTCCCCGACCGCGTCCGCGGCCTCGACCAGCCCATCACGGCGCAGGTCGTCGAGGTCGAGGTAGAGCACGCCGTCGGGGAATCCGTCGCCGAGCCGGCGGGCGAGATGGAACCCGAGCGCCGTCTTGCCGATGCCGCCGATCCCGGTCAGGGCGACCACCAGGGGACCCGGCCGGCCGGAATGGCCGTCGACCGCCTTCAGGACGCGCCGCTGCTCGTCCTGCCGGTCCTCGAAGTGGGCGGGCGCGGGCGGGACCTGGAAGGGGACCGGAGGCGGCGGGGCGGCCGCCGCGTGCACGTGCTGATGCACCTCGCCGATGTGGCGGGCCTGGAAGACCGCCCCCACCTGCGCCTGCCCGTCCACGCTGTTGTACGTCTCATCGGCCACACGCGAACTCTACGCACACAGAACGCGCATGACGGGTCACCAGGTTGACCCGCGGCGTCCTACGATGTGCACCCACCCGCAGACGAGACAGGGGAGCGCGTCCATGGATCCGATCTCGGCAAGCGTTCTCGCGGCACTGGCCGGCGGCGCCGGCGGGGAAGCCGGCCGGCAGCTGTGGCAGGGGCTGGCCCTCCTGGTACGGCGCCCCTTCCGCCGCGGCGATGACGGCCGGGGGGCGGACGGGTCCCTCGACCCGGGCTCGGGCCAGGCGGAACTGTCGGCGCTGGACGAGGCACCCGCCGACGTCGACCGTGCGCACGCGCTGGTGACGGCGCTGCAGGCGCGGGCCGCGCTGGACGCGGAGTTCCGGGGCCTCCTCGCGGAGTGGTGGCGGCGCGCGCAGTCGGTCGACGCGGGCGGCATCGTGCACAGCCACATCAGCGGCGGAACCCAGAACGGCCCGGTCATGCAGGGGCGTGACTTCTCCAACATCACCTTCACCGTGCCGCCCCCGGCGCCGCCCGCCACGCCGCCCTCGGCCTAGCCGCCGCTCACAGCCAGCTCACCCGGGCCTCCGTGACCGGCTCACCGGACGGGGGCCGGGCCAGTTCGCCCTTCGCCACCCCGTCGAGCAGCCTGCGCACCGCCGCCATGACGTCCGGCACCGCCTTCCGGAGCTCCGCGGCGTCGTCCGGACCGGCCTCGTCCGCGGCCATGCCCGCCTCCGCGAGCAGGCCGTCGAGGTCCGAGAGCCGCTCGGCCACCCACTCCAGGGGCGCTTCCGACAGTCCCTCGGCGAAGACGCGGTGGCCGGGGTTCCAGCCCTTGAACCTCGGGTGGTGGTGGGCGCGGTCCAGGCTCCCGGCCGGGCCCGCCACCGACTCCAGCAGGTCGGCCCGCCAGACCGGGCGGTCGACGTGGATGGGCCGGGCGTCGTAGATCGTCCCCTGGAGCGGTCCCCGCCGGAACAGCCGGACCTCCAGCCGGACGCCTCGTTCGGCACCCTCCTGGCCCGGGATCGGGTCGGGGTCGACGAAGTAGAGGTCGCTCGCCACCACGCCGATCCGTTCGAATCCGAAGGCGTACAGCATGAGTCCTCCCGGAGCTCTGCGCCGGTGCTCTCCTTGTGCTCTCCGTGCTCTCCGTGCTTTCCCGCCAGTGTGGGCGGCCGGGCCGGCGCCGTCACCCCGGTGTGACCACATGCGGCCTGGTACGGGCGGGCCATCGCTGGCAGGATCCGACCGTGCTCCCCCGACTCCCCCACCTCACCGGCCGCCGCGCCGTGCGGACCGGCGCCGCGGCGGCCGCCGTGCTGGCGCTGCTGCTGTGGTGGCTGCTGCCCGCGGACGACGGGCCCACGCCGAGCGGGCGGATATCCTTCGCGACCGGCGTGCCGACGGGCGTGTACGCGAAGTACGGCGCGCTGCTGAAGGAGGACCTGGGCCGCGACCTGCCCGCGCTGGACGTGACGCTGCGGCCCAGCCAGGGGTCGCTGGACAATCTGGGGCAGCTCACGTCGGGGGAGGTCGACTTCACGCTGGCCACGGCGGACGCGGTGGCGAACTACCGGGACCGGCGGCTGCCGGGCGCGGACCGGCTGCGGGCCTGCGCGCGGCTGTACGACGACTACATGCAGCTGGTCGTGCGCGACGACTCGCCGGTGCGGTCGACCCGGGACCTGAAGGGGAAGCGCGTCGGGGTGGGCGCGGACGAGTCCGGGGTGCAGCTGATCACCAAGCGGCTGCTGCGGGCGGCCGGGCTGGACTTCGAGAAGGACATCACGCCGGTCCGGGTCGGCATCGACCGGATGCCGGGCCTGCTGGAGCGGGGCGAGCTGGACGCGTTCTTCTGGTCCGGCGGGCTGCCCACCAACGCCGTGCAGTCCCTGGGCCGCCGTACGCCGATACGGCTGGTGCAGCTCGGCGATCTGATCGGCCCGCTGCACGCCCTGGGGCCGGAGACGGACTTCTACCGGGCCGCGGTGATGTCGACGGACGCCTATCCGGAGCTGCACACCACCCAGGCCGTGAAGACGATCGCCGTCGCCAATCTGCTGATCACCATGGAGGACACCGATCCGGATCTGACCGAGGCGGTGACGCGCACGGTGATACGGAGCAGGGACCGCATCGGCACGAAGGTGCACGCGGCGCAGAAGGTCGACCTGCGGACGGCGATCTTCACCAATCCGCTGCCGCTGCACGCGGGTGCGCGCCGCTACTACGTGTCGGTCAAGCCCTGATCCTCGCGCCGTGGCCTTCCCGCTCCCGCGGCGGCGCGTCGCGCGGCAGGGAGATGGTGGCCCGCAGTCCGGTCGGCTCGTTGTGCGCGTACGACAGGGTGGCGCCGCAGGCGGCGAGCAGGGCGCGGGAGATGGACAGCCCCAGGCCGGAGCCGGAGACGTTCTGGTGGCGGCTGCTGCGCCAGAAGCGGTCGCCGACGCGGGTCAGTTCCTCCTCGGTCAGGCCGGGGCCGCCGTCCGCGACGGTGACGGTGACGCGGTCGCCGTCGACCCCGACGAGGACGTCGACGCGGGCGTGCTCGGGGGTGAATTTCAGGGCGTTGTCGACGATGGCGTCGAGCGCGCTGGACAGCGAGATCGGGTCGGCCCAGCCGGTCGCGGCCGAGGGGCCGCTGTAGGTGAGGGTGACGCCTTCCCGGTCGGCGACCGGTGACCAGGCGTCGACCCGGTCGGTGACGATCTCGGCTATGTCGGTGAGCTGGAGGTCGGCGGCGGCGTGTTCGGCCAGGGCGAGGTCGAGCAGGTCGTCCAGGACCCGGGCCAGCCGTTTGCCCTCCGCGCGCACGGAGGCGACCTCGTCGTGGCCGTCCGGGAGGTCCAGGGCCAGCAGGTCGATGCGGAGCAGCAGGGCGGCCAGCGGATTGCGCAGCTGGTGCGACGCGTCGGCGACGAAGGCTCGCTGCTGTTCCAGGACCTCCTCGACGTTGTCGGCCATCTCGTTGAACGACCGTGCCAGGCGGCGCAGCTCGGGCGGTCCGCTGTCGACGACGACGCGGGAGTTCATCCGGCCGGTCGCTATGCCGTGCGTGGCGGCGTCCAGGGTGCGCACCGGCCGCAGCACCCAGCCGGTGAGCCGGAAGGCCGCTCCGACGGCCACCAGCATGGCGGCGGTCTCGCCGGCGGCGAGGAGCAGCCACTCGTGCAGGATGCGCGAGCGCAGTTGCCCGGTGGGCGAGTCGGTGACGACGACGGCGACGACGTCGCCGTCCCGGATGACGGGCGAGGCGACGGTGAGCCGGCCGCGCTGCCAGGGCCACACCTGCCCGGGGTCGTGGCTGCGGCGGCCGGCCAGGGCCTCCTGGAAGGCCCGGCGGCCCTCCCCGTCGGGAGGGACCCGCCAGTCGGTCGGGGCGACGGCCATGACGGCTCCGTCGCGGGTGAAGACACCGGCGCGGATGCCGTACAGGTCCTCGTAGCGGGTGAGCTCGGTGCGCAGGGTGGTGAGCCGCCCGTCGTCCGTGTCGTCCTCCTCCGCGAACGGGCGGATGGAGACGAACTGGGCGAGGGCCGCGAAACGGGCGGTGTCGTCGATGCGGTCGACGACGACGCGCTGCTGCTGCACGGCCGCCATGCCGGCGGCGAGCGGCAGGCCGAGCGCGAGCAGGACGCCGGCCATGAGGACGATGAGGAGCGGAAGGAGTCGGGTGCGCACGGGTCCCCGCAGCCGTCACGCCGGGAGGACGATTTTGTAGCCGACGCCGCGCACCGTCTCGATGAGCGCGGGCAGGCGCAGCTTGGAGCGCAGGGAGGCGATGTGCACCTCGAGCGTGCGTCCGGTCCCCTCCCAGCTGGTCCGCCACACCTCGCTGATGATCTGTTCGCGGCGGAAGACGACGCCCGGGCGCTGGGCGAGCAGGGCCAGCAGGTCGAACTCCTTGCGGGTGAGGGGCACGGTGGCGCCGTCGACGGTGACACGGCGGTTGGGCAGCTCGATGGTGACCGGTCCCAGCCGGAGCGTGGGCGGCTCCGCGCCGTCGTGCGGCTGCCCCGGGGGGCTCTCGGCGTGCGGAGTGCGCCGGGCAACGGCATGGATACGGGCGAGCAGTTCGCCGGTGTCGTAGGGCTTGACCACGTAGTCGTCGGCACCCAGGTTCAGCCCGTGGATCTTCGAGCGGGTGTCGGCGCGGGCGGTCACCATGATGACGGGCGTGCTGGTGCGCTTGCGGATCCGGCCGCAGACCTCGAAGCCGTCCTGGTCGGGCAGGCCGAGGTCGAGCAGGACGACGCCGAACGGCGTGCCCTCGTCGGGCAGCAGCGCCTGCAGGGCCTCCTCGCCGCTGCGGGCGTGGACGACGTCGAAGCCGTGCCGTGCCAGCACGGCCGACAGGGCCGCGGCGACATGGTCGTCGTCCTCCACGAGCAGCAGTCTCATCGGCCTCCTCCGGGCTGTGCGCAACACCGCATCCACGCCGATGGAAGCCCGGCGCGTCAAGGGGTTCTGCCCCCGCGCGCCCTTCTGTTATGCACCCGGTACGCCCGCGCGCCCCGCCCTGCCCCGTTGACGCAGAGTGTCCGTTTGAAGCCGGATCGTTATGCTCAATTTCAGCTCAGATGTAATGACGCTGGTCGTTGTAGCTCATTAGGGTCCTGCCCACATCGAGGAGGACGGAGCGAGGAACGCCGATGAGCGAGGAATCGGTGACCGGCGACGCGGGGCCCCCGGCCGACGCACTGGTCGTCCTGAGCAAGGTCAACAAGCACTTCGGCGCGCTGCATGTGCTCCAGGACATCGACCTGACCATCGCGCGCGGCGAGGTGGTGGTCGTCATCGGCCCGTCGGGTTCCGGCAAGTCGACGCTGTGCCGCACCATCAACCGGCTGGAGACGACCGATTCCGGGTCGATCACCATCGACGGCAGACCGCTGCCCCAGGAGGGCAAGGAGCTGGCCAGGCTGCGCGCGGACGTGGGCATGGTCTTCCAGTCCTTCAACCTCTTCGCCCACAAGACCGTGCTGGAGAACGTGACGCTCGGGCAGGTGAAGGTCCGCAGGAAGGACCGCAGGGCCGCCGAGGAACGGGCGCGGGAGCTGCTCGACCGGGTGGGGGTCGGTGCTCAGGCCGACAAGTACCCCGCCCAGCTGTCCGGCGGTCAGCAGCAGCGCGTGGCCATCGCCCGCGCGCTGGCCATGGATCCCAAGGTGATGCTCTTCGACGAGCCCACCTCGGCCCTCGACCCGGAGATGATCAACGAGGTGCTGGAGGTCATGCAGCAGCTCGCCCGCGACGGCATGACGATGGTCGTCGTCACCCACGAGATGGGCTTCGCCCGCTCCGCCGCCAACCGCGTGGTCTTCATGGCGGACGGCCGGATCATCGAGGAAGCACGGCCGGACCAGTTCTTCAGCAACCCGCGCAGCGACCGGGCGAAGGACTTCCTGTCGAAGATCCTCCACCACTGACCGCGGCCCGGCCCCGCCCGCCCCGCCCGCCGACGGGCGCCCGCGAGCCGGCCCGGCCGGACCGCCCCCATCTCTTCACCCCCTTTTCCGCCGTGCCGCCCTTCCCCCGGCAACCGGCCCGCAACGCCCCGCAGACGCAAAGGATGTTCACCATGAAGCTCCGCAAATCCGCCGCAGCGGCCGCCGTGGTGCTGGCGCTCGCCGCCTCCGCGACCGCCTGCGGCAAGTCGGGCAGCCCCGACGACAAGGACGGCGCCAAGGCGAGCGACGGCTCGTCGGCCCCCGCGCTGCCGACGTACAAGGTGAACACCTCGGCCGACGTCAAGGACTCGCCCGTCTTCGAGAAGATCAAGGGCAAGGAGATCACGATCGGCACCAAGGCCGATCAGCCCTTCCTCGGCTTCGAGAACCCCAGCACCAAGAAGCGCACCGGCTTCGACATCGAGATAGCCAAGATGATCGCGGCGGACCTCGGCTTCGACGAGGACCACATCAAGTTCAAGACGGTGCCGTCCGAGGCCCGTGAGACAAAGATCGCCAGCGGTGACGTCGATCTGTACGTCGGCACGTACACGATCAACGACGAGCGCAAGAAGCAGGTCGGCTTCGCCGGCCCGTACTACGTCGCCGGCCAGGCGCTGCTGGTGAAGAAGGACAGCTCCATCAAGGGCCCGGACGACCTCAAGGGCAAGAAGGTCTGCTCGGCCACCGGCTCCACCCCGCTCAAGCGCATCAAGGAGGCGCGCTACGGCGTCGCCGAGGCCAAGGCCCAGCAGGGCTACCAGCTGTGCGTGCAGGACCTGGTCAACGGCCAGACCGACGCGGTCACCACGGACGACGCGATCCTCAAGGGCTACGCGGCCGAGAACAAGGGCGCCCTGAAGGTCGTCGGCAAGTTCTCCACCGAGCCGTACGGCGTCGGTCTGAAGAAGGAGGACGCCGCCCTGCGCGAGGCGGTCAACAAGGCCATCGAGGCGCACGAGAAGAACGGCGACTGGAAGAAGGCGTACGACGCCACTCTGGGTCTGTCGGGAGCCGTCGCCGAGATGCCGCCCGCCATCGAGCGTTACTGACCGGCGGTCGCCGTGAATGTTCTGTCCGACCACTTCGCGATGTTCCGCGAGGGATTCCTCGGCACCGTCGAACTGACGGCGCTCAGCGCGCTGCTCGCGCTCGTGCTGGGCACCGTCGTCGCGTCCTTCCGTGTCTCGCCGGTGCCCGCCCTGCGCGTCTTCGGCACCGCGTGGGTGACGCTGCTGCGCAACACCCCGCTGGTGCTGCTCTTCCTCGCGGTCACCCTCGGCCTGCCCGCGCTGGGCCTCAAGGGCTGGGACTCCTTCTGGCTCGCCGTGCTCGCCCTGGGCTGCTACACCTCGGCCTTCATCTGCGAGGCGATCCGGTCCGGGATCAACACCGTGCCGGTGGGCCAGGCGGAGGCCGCCCGCTCCATCGGGATGACCTTCGGGCAGACCCTGACCCAGGTCATCCTCCCGCAGGCCACCCGTACCGCGATCCCGCCGATCGGCAGCCTGCTCATCGCGCTCGCCAAGAACACGGCCATCGCCTCGGGCTTCAACGTCACCGAGCTCGGGACCACGATGAAGTCGCTCAACGCCGACTTCGGCTACAACATCTTCGTGATCTTCCTGTGGATCTCGATCGGCTACCTCATCATCACCTTCGCGATCAGCGGCCTGTTCCGGCTGCTGGAGAGCCGACTGGCGGTGGTCCGATGAGCGGCAGCGTCCTCTACGACGTCCCCGGCCCGAAGACGCGGGCGCGCAACCGGCTCTACGGCGCCCTGTCCACCGTCGTCCTGCTCGGCCTGATCGCCTTCGTCCTCTACAGGCTGGACGACACCGGCCAGTTCCAGGCCGGGCTGTGGGACGACTACGAGTACAGCGACACCCAGCAGCGGATCCTGGACGGCCTGCTGACGACACTGAAGACCTTCGCCCTCGCGGCCGTGCTGTCGCTCGGGCTCGGCGCGCTGCTGGCGGCGGCCCGGCTCTCGGACCACCGTCCGGTGCGCTGGGCGGCCACGGTCGTGGTGGAGTTCTTCCGCGCCATGCCGCTGGTCATCATGATCTTCCTGCTGTCGGCGGCGATCTTCGTCTCCGACCCGATGTGGGCCCTGGTCATCGGGCTGACGCTGTACAACGGCTCGGTCCAGGCGGAGCTCTTCCGCTCCGGCGTCAACGCGGTGCCCCGCGGCCAGAACGAGGCCGCATACGCGCTCGGGCTGCGCAAGACGCAGGTGATGACCGGCGTCCTCATCCCGCAGGCCGTCCGCACGATGCTGCCGTCGATCATCAGCCAGCTCGTGGTGACCCTCAAGGACACCTCGCTCGGATTCATCATCCTGTACGAAGAGCTGCTCTTCGTGGGCAAGTCGTTCGCCCAGCAGACCCAGCCGGTGAACGGCGTCTACGCCTTCATCCCGATGGTGATCGTCTTCGGTTCGATCTACATCCTGCTGTGCCTGGCGCTGTCCGGCGTCGCCTCCTGGGTCGAACGGCGCACACAGCGCTCACGCAAGGGCAGGCCGACCCCGCCGCCCGCCACGGGGGCCGCCGTCATGGCCGATCCCGGGCACTCCGCGGACACCACCGGGGGCGCCTCCGGCGCGGACGGCCCCACCGTCCACTGACAGCAACACGGGTGACGCCCCGTCGGCCCCTCGGGACCGGCGGGGCGCACGCGTCCGGCGCACCGCCGCGCCGTCGCTGATCGCTTGACGCAAGCAGCGGCAATGGGTTGCATACGTTCTGTGATCGCGCACCGTTTTCCGCCCGCCAGTCCCCGTACGTCCCGTACGGTCTCCCCGCACCGGACTCCGGTTCCGCGGGACGCCGGGCGGGACGGGAAGCGGGAGGCGGCCCCGTGGACCCGGTGATCGTCGTCGGGGCCGGCCCGGTCGGGCTGGCCCTGGCCCTGTCCCTGGCGCGGTACGAGGTGCCCGTCGTCGTCCTCGACGAGTCGCCGGCCGACGAGGCCGTGGCGGAGCGGCGCCTGGCCCGTACGGCCGTGCTGCGGCCGGGGACCGCCGCGCTGCTGGAGCGGCTCGGGTGCGCCACGACCGAGGGCGCCCGCTGGACGGGCTGGCGCACGCTGCGCCGCCGGTCCGAGGTGGCCCGGGTGGCGTTCGCCCCGCCGGGCCTGCGGGGGAAGCCGGAGGAGGAGCCCGGCGAGGAGTTCGAGGAGCCCGGCCCGCCGGAAGCGGCGGGAGAACCGTCTCCGCTGCACATTCCGCAGCACGCCCTGACGCGCGAACTGCGGGCGCTGCTGGAGGCGGAGGAGCGCGTACGGATCGTCCAGGACAGCCGGGTGACGATGCTGCGCCAGGACGCCACCGGTGTCAGCGCCCAGCTGCGGGGCGAGACCGGCACGCCCTGGCGCGCCTCCTACCTGGTCGGCTGCGACGGGGCCCGGTCCGTCGTGCGCAAGCTGCTGGGCGCGCGTTTCCCGGGGCGTACGGCTGTGGAACGGTACGCCGTCGCGGCCCTGCGCGCCGAGCTGCCGTGGCCGGGCGAGGCGGTGCTGCACCGCTCGCCGCCGCGCGGCTGCGAGGTGACGGCCCGTCCGCTGCCGGACGGGGTGTGGCGGCTGGACTGGCCGCTGCCGCCGGACGGCGCACTGGTCACCCCGGACGTCCTGCTGATGAGCATCGCCGAGCGCCCCACCGCGCACCGGCTGACCCGCCCCTTCCTGGGCACGGGGGTGCTCGGCGGCTTCACCACCTTCTCCACCTACGCG
>NZ_JBFAPH010000024.1:0-35548 GCF_040675635.1 Streptomyces sp. NPDC049577 | reverse complement strand
CCCGGAGCGAGCCCATCGTCGCGAACACCGCGCTGGGCTCGTAGCCGCAGTGCGCCATGCAGTTGTCGCAGCGCGGGTCCTTGCCGCGGCCGTACTTCTCCCACTCCGTGGTCTCGATCAGCTCCTTGTAGGTGTCCACGTAGCCGTCGGCCATCAGGTAGCAGGGCCGCTGCCAGCCGTGCAGGGAGTACGAGGGAATGCCCCACGGCGTGCACTCGAACTCCCTCCTGCCCTCCAGGAAGTCCAGGAAGAGCGCGGAGTGGTTGAACCGCCACTTCTGGCGCCGCCCGTCCGCGAAGGCCTTGCGGAAGAGCTCCCGGGTCTGCTGCACGCCCAGGAAGCGGTCCTGGTCGGGCGCCTTCTCGTAGGCGTAGCCGGGGGAGACCTGGATGCGGTCGACCTTGAGATCGTCGTTCAGGAAGTTCAGGACGTCGATGATGGTCTGCGGCGAGTCGTTGTTGAAGAAGGTGCTGTTCGTATAGACCTGGAAGCCCTTGGACTTGGCCAGCTTGATGGCCTCCACGGCCTGGTCGAAGACGCCCTCCTTGGCCACCGCCTCGTCGTGGCGCTCCCGGAGGCCGTCGATGTGCACCATCCACGCGAAGTTCTTGTTCGGCCGGAACTTGTGGATGTGCTTGGGCAGCAGGACGGCGTTGGTGCACAGCAGCACGAACTTCTTGCGGGCGATCAACTGCCGCACCACTTCGTGGATCTGCGGATGCATCAGCGGCTCGCCGCCGGAGAGGGCCACCATCGGCGCGCCGCACTCCTCGACCGCGCCGACCGCCTGCTGCACCGGCATCCGCTTCTTCAGCACGTCGTGCGGATGCTGGATCTTTCCGCAGCCACCGCACTTCAGGTTGCAGGCGAAGAGGGTCTCCACCTCCACGAGAAGGGGGAACTTCTCCCGGCGCTGTAACTTCTGCTTGATCAGATGCGTACCCAGCTTGATTGACAGATGAAGCGGCAGGCTCATGCCCGAATCTCCAGTGCTCGTCAGGGCTCGTAACTCACTGTGTGAAGACGCGTCGGCACCATTGTCTGCCCATCACACCGACCCCGGACGCCTGGATGTGCATCACAACATCATCAACTTTTGTGCGTCTTTTGTATTGCGACCCGTGCCGGGTTACCCGGCGATCCGGGACGGACGGGAGTGCATCGGGTCGCTCCGGACTTCCCGGGCTTTCCGATAGTGGAACTTGTTCTAGATAATCGCCAGCGGTTACGCTCCGGCCGGACGAGCAGCGAGAAGGAGGCCGGAGTGACCGCTGAGGCCACGGAGGCATCGCTTACGCGGAACAGCAGCCTCCTGGGCAGGGGCGGCGAGGACCGGCCGTTGCGCATCGCGCTGCTGACCTACAAGGGCAACCCGTTCTGCGGCGGCCAGGGCGTCTACGTCCGCCACCTCTCCCGCGAGCTCGCCCGGCTCGGCCACCGCGTCGAGGTCATCGGCTCCCAGCCCTACCCCGTGCTCGACGGCGAGGACGGCGTCACCCTCACCGAGCTGCCCAGCCTCGACCTCTACCGCCAGCCCGACCCCTTCCGCACGCCCCGCCGCGAGGAGTTCCGCGACTGGATCGACGCGCTGGAGGTCGGCACGATGTGGACCGGCGGCTTCCCCGAGCCGCTCACCTTCAGCCTGCGGGCCCGCCGCCATCTCGCCGCGCACCGGGGCCGGTTCGACGTCATCCACGACAACCAGACCCTCGGCTACGGCCTGCTCGGCGGCCCCACCGCCCTCGGCGCGCCGCTGGTCACCACCATCCACCACCCCATCACCGTCGACCGGCAGCTCGACCTGGCCGCCGCCGGCGACGACTGGAAGCGCCGCGCCTCCGTACGCCGCTGGTACGGCTTCACGCGCATGCAGAAGCGGGTCGCCCGCCGGCTGCCCTCCGTGCTCACCGTCTCCGGCTCCTCCCGCCAGGAGATCGTCGACCACCTCGGGGTGCACCCCCGCCGGGTGCACGTCGTGCACATCGGCGCCGACACCGAGCTGTTCTCCCCGGACCCGGCCGTGCCCGAGGTGCCCGGCCGCATCGTCACCACCTCCAGCGCGGACGTCCCCCTCAAGGGCCTGGTCCACCTCGTCGAGGCACTCGCCAAGGTCCGTACGGAACACCCCGGCGCGCACCTCGTCGTCGTCGGCAAACGCGCCGAGGACGGGCCGGTCGCCGCCGCGATCCGGCGGTTCGGGCTGGAGAACGCGGTCGAGTTCGTCAAGGGCATCAGCGACGCGGAACTCGTCGACCTGGTGCGCTCCGCGCAGGTCGCCTGCGTGCCGTCGCTCTACGAGGGCTTCTCCCTGCCCGCCGCCGAGGCCATGGCCACCGGCACCCCGCTCGTGGCCACCACGGGCGGCGCGATCCCCGAGGTCGCCGGCCCCGACGGCGAGACCTGCCTGGCCGTGCCGCCCGCCGACGCGGGGGCGCTCGCCGCCGCCCTGACCCGGCTGCTGGGCGACGCCGAGCTGCGCCGCCGCCTCGGCGCGGCGGGCCGCGAGCGGGTCCTCGCACGCTTCACCTGGCGGCAGGCGGCGATCGGAACGGCCGAGCGGTACCGCTCCGCGATACGGCTCGCCTCCGGGCGCATGTGATGCCCCCCGAAGCCTCTTCCCGCACCCGGGGCTCCGTTCCGGACCCCGGGGACACCGCGCGCAGCGCGGTCCGACCCGCCACCCGACCGGACGAGGGCACATGCTGACCGTCGACTTCTCCCGCTTCCCGCTCGCCGCAGGCGACCGCGTGCTCGACCTGGGCTGCGGCGCGGGCCGGCACGCCTTCGAGTGCTACCGGCGCGGCGCGCGCGTGGTCGCCCTCGACCGCAACGCCGAGGAGATCCGCGAGGTCGCCAAGTGGTTCGCGGCCATGAAGGAGGCCGGCGAGGCGCCCCGGGGGGCCACCGCCACCGCCATGGAGGGCGACGCGCTCGCGCTGCCCTTCCCCGACGACAGCTTCGACGTCGTCATCATCTCCGAGGTCATGGAGCACATCCCGGACGACAAGGGCGTCCTCGCCGAGATGGTCCGCGTCCTGCGCCCCGGCGGCCGCATCGCCGTCACCGTGCCCCGCTACTTCCCGGAGAAGGTCTGCTGGGCGCTCAGCGACGCCTACCACGAGGTCGAGGGCGGCCACATCCGCATCTACAAGGCCGACGAGCTCCTCGGCAGGATGCGCGAGGCCGGGCTCAAGCCGTACGGCACGCACCACGCGCACGCCCTGCACAGCCCGTACTGGTGGCTGAAGTGCGCGTTCGGCGTGGACAACGACAAGGCCCTGCCGGTCCGCGCGTACCACAAGCTGCTGGTCTGGGACATCATGAAGAAGCCGCTGGCCACCCGGCTGGCCGAGCAGCTCCTCAACCCGGTCGTCGGCAAGAGCTTCGTCGCGTACGCCACCAAGCCGCACGCCGCCTCCGTGCCCGCAGGGGAGCGCGCATGAGCAGCGCGACCGAGAAGCTCGTGCTGCCCGGCGTGCTCACCGCCGAGCAGGCCGCCCGCACCGTCGCCGGCATAGCCGCCGTCCAGCGTCCCGACGGGGCCATACCCTGGTTCCGCGGCCACCACCTCGACCCCTGGGACCACGTCGAGGCCGCCATGGCGCTGGACACCGCCGGCGAGCACGCCCGCGCCGAGGCCGCCTACCGGTGGCTCGCCGAGCACCAGAACCCCGACGGCTCCTGGTACGCCGCCTACGCCGACGGCGACGCCGCGGCGCCCACCGACCGGGCCCGCGAGACCAACTTCGTCGCCTACGTCGCCGTCGGCGTCTGGCACCACTACCTCTCCACCGGCGACGACGCCTTCATCGACCGCATGTGGCCCACCGTCTACGCCGCCGTGGAGTTCGTCCTGCGGCTCCAGCAGCCGGGCGGCCAGATCGGCTGGAAGCGCGAGGACGACGGCACCGGGGTGACCGACGCCCTGCTCACCGGCAGTTCCTCCATCCACCAGGCCCTGCGCTGCGCCCTCGCCATCGCCGAACACCGCGAGGAGCCGCAGCCCGACTGGGAGCTGGCGGCCGGCCTGCTCGCGCACGCCGTCCGGCACCACCCGGAGCGGTTCCTCGACAAGTCCCGCTACTCCATGGACTGGTACTACCCCGTGCTCGGCGGCGCCCTCACCGGCGCGGCCGCCAAGGAGCGCATCGAGCGGGACTGGGACCGCTTCGTCGTCCCCGGCCTCGGGGTGCGCTGCGTGGTGCCCAACCCCTGGATCACCGGCGGCGAGAGCTGCGAACTGGCCCTGGCCCTCTGGGCGATGGGCGAGTCCGACCGCGCGGTGGAGATCCTCCAGTGGATCCAGCACCTGCGCGCCGAGAACGGCATGTACTGGACGGGCTACGTCTACGAGGACGACGCGATCTGGCCCGAGGAGCTCACCGCCTGGACCGCCGGCTCGCTGCTGCTGGCCGTCGCCGCGCTCGGCGGCGACGAGGCGACCACCGCCGTCTTCGGCGGCGAGCACCTGCCGTCCGGACTGGAGCCCGACTGCTGCGGACACGGGGAGCACACCGCGCCCAACTGACCGGCAGTTCAAGGGAAACCGGTGGTGACCCGGCGCCGCGGGGCACATAGGGTGGTGATCATGACAGTCTTCAGCCACGAGCGTTACTGTTCCGAGGTCGTCCACCAGATCGAGCTGGTCGGCGCCGCACTGGAGGGCGCCGACCTCGCGGCCCCCGTCCCCACCTGCCCCGACTGGACCCTGGCCGACCTCCTCCACCACCTCGGCCAGGCCCACCGCATGGCCGCGCACCTCGTCGCCACCCGGGCCACCGAGTTCACGCCCCCGCAGGCCGGCGGGCCCGGCGAGCACCCCTTCGACGACGCGGCCGGTGCCGCCCGCTGGCTCGCCGAGGGCACCGGCCGCCTGGCGGACACCCTGCGCGAGGCCGGGCCCGACGCCGCCGTCTGGTCCTTCGGCAAGACCTCGGGCTCCGCCTTCTGGGCGCGCCGCGCGACGCACGAGGTGCTCGTCCACCGCGCCGACGTCTGCTCCGCCGTCGGCGCCGGGTTCACCGTCGACCCGGAGCTCGCCGCGGACTGCCTGGACGAGTGGCTGGACATCATCGGCTCCCCGCTGGCCGTGCAGTTCCGGCCCGAGCTCAAGGAGCTCCTCGGCCCCGGCCGCACCCTGCACCTGCACGCCACCGACACGGCGCCCGAGCTGAACGCCGAGTGGCTCGTCGACGCCACCGGCGAACTGGTCACCTGGCACCGCGCCCACGAGAAGGCCGCCGTGGCCGTCCGCGGCCCGATGCGCGACCTGCTGCTCCTCTTCTACCGCCGGCTGCCCCTGGAGCAGGCGAACGTCGAGGTCGCCGGTGACCGCGGACTTCTCGAACTCTGGCTGGAGAACGCGAAGTTCTGACCGTCGCCGCCGGGCAGGCTAGGCGTTCAGCTCGGCCAGCACCCGCAGCGTCTCCTCGTCCGGCGCGGTGACCAGCAGATCGGTGACCGGCCCGGCGCGCCACAGCGCCAGCCGGTCGGCGATCCTGGCCCGCGGCCCGACCAGCGAGATCTCGTCGGCGAAGGCGTCCGGCACGGCCGCGACCGCCTCCTGACGGCGCCCCGCCAGGAACAGCTCCTGGACCCGCCGCGCCTCCTCCTCGAAGCCCATCCGGGCCATCAGGGCGGCGTGGAAGTTCCGCGCGGCGTGCCCCATGCCGCCGATGTAGAAGCCCAGCATCGCCTTCACCGGACGCAGCCCCTCCGCGACGTCCGCGCACACCCGCGCCTGTGCCATGGGCGCCACCATGAACCCCTTCGGCGCCCCCGCCAGCACGGTCGCGTACAGGCCCGTACGCAGCGGCGACCAGTACAGCGGCAGCCAGCCGTCGGCGATGCGCACCGTCTGTGCGATGTTCCGCGGCCCCTCGGCCCCCAGCAGCACCGGCAGGCCGGGCCGCAGCGGATGCGTGAGCGCCTTCAGCGGCCGGCCCAGCCCGGTGGCGTCCGGCCCGGTGTAGGGGTGCGAGTGGAACCGCCCGTCGAGCGCCACCGGCCCCTCGCGGCGCAGGACCTGCCGGACGACGTCCACGTACTCCCGCGTCGCCGTCAGCGGTCGGGACGGGAACGGGCGGCCGTACCAGCCCTCCACCACCTGCGGCCCCGACAGCCCGAGTCCCAGCAGCATCCGGCCGCCGGAGAGGTGGTCGAGGGTGAGCGCGTGCATCGCCGTCGCGGTCGGCGTGCGCGCCGCCATCTGCGCCACGGCCGTGCCGAGCCGGATCCGGCTGGTGCCGGCCGCGAGCCAGGCCAGCGGGGTGAAGGCGTCGGAGCCCCACGCCTCGGCCGTCCACACCGAGTCGTAGCCGAGCTCCTCGGCCAGCCGCGCGAGCGCGAGCTGACGGCGGGGGTCGGGGCGGCGGCCCCAGTAGCCGAGCGTGAGGCCGAGTCGCATCGCACATCCTCCCTGACGGAGCGTCAGCCAGTGGTGCGGACGGACTGTACGGGCCCGGCCGCGCCGGAACAAGCGGGCCGCGAGCGCGAATACGGCGCACGAATACGGCGGTGGCCCGCCGGTCCGAGGACCGGCGGGCCATCGCCGAGGGGAGTGCGCGGGCTTCGTCAGCCCCGCTGGATGCCCGAGGTGTCCTGCAGCACGCCGCGCCGGCCGTCCTGTGTCTGGGCCACCAGGGCCTGACCGCGCTGGTCCACCGCCAGGTACCAGGTGCCGGGCGCGAGCTCGGCGACCGGGGTGGTCGAGCCGTCCTCCGGGAACAGCGGACGGCTCACCGGCACCGCGAACCAGAACGGCGCGAAGTCGCCACCGGCGGCCGCCGGCTGGCCCGCCCCGCCCTGCGCGGACGCCGGCGCCTGGCCCTGCGCCTCGGCCGGCTGCCCGGCGGCCGGCTGGGCCTGCTGCTGCGGCTGGCCGGCGCCGAAACCGCCGAAGGGCTGCTGCGCGCCGTACGGGTCCGCGCCGGGCTGCATGCCGCCCGCACCCGGGTAGCCGTAACCCTGCTGCGGGCCCGCGCCGTACGGGGACGGCGCCGGCGTGGCACCCATGAGCGGGGCCTTCAGCGCCGGGGTGCGCGGGGTGAGCACGGCCACCGCGACGAGCACCAGGTTGGCGATCAGCCCGAGGATCTGGCCGATGCCCGGGGAGACCGCGTCCGCGTCCGGACCACCGAAGATCGTCCACAGCGAGGACCAGGCGGCGGACACGGCGAGCGCGGTGCCCCACTGGTCCAGGCCCAGACCCAGGAGCTTGCGGCCCTCCGGCTGGAAGCGCGCGGCCACGATCAGGGCGGCGCCGACGATGCCCGCCAGGAAGATGGACGGAAGGACCGGGAAGAGCTCCGCCTTCCAGCCGTTCGGCTCCTTGGGGCAGAAGGGCGCCCCCTGGGCGCAGTCGTAGGCGCGGAAGTTGAGGAACGAGGCGATGAACAGCAACACCGCTGCTCCGATCACCACGCCGTCGCCTCGAGTGAGGGAGCGGATGTTCACCTAAAGTCCTTTGTCAGTGCTGTCAGTAATCGTCGCTGCGCCGATACGCGATATGCGAGGGCACGGGGGTGGCGGCCCCCCATGGTACGGGCGAACCTATCGCCTGGACGTCCGGGGCGTCTCCTTCGTATCAGCCTCGTGACAAGCCCGTGGCCTGCTGGTACGTACCCGCCGTGCTTACCCGCGAAGGAAGTCGGTGATGCCGTCCGCGATCCCCTGCGCCGCCTTCTCGCGCCAGTCGGCGTCCATGAGGAGGGCGGCGTCCTTGGGGTCACGCATATTGCCGCATTCGATGAACACCTTGGGAATGGTGGACAGATTCAGCCCGCCGAGGTCCCCACGGGTGTCGAGACCTGTTCCCTTTCCGATGTAATTCGACGGCGCGCTTCCCGTCGTGCGCACGAAGTTGCCCGCGATCCGCGCCCCGAGCTCCTTCGAAGGCCCCACGATCGGCGAGGTGTCGGCCCGTCCGGCGTGCACCTCGGCCGGCAGGATGACGTGGAACCCCCGGTCGCCGACGCCCGCCCCGTCCGCGTGCACGGACACGGCCGCGTCGCCGTGCGCCCGGTTCCCGATGCCGGCCCGCTCGTCCACGCACGGCCCGTACGGCCGGTCGTCGTCGTGCGTCAGCACCACGCTCGCACCGCGCGCCAGCAGGATCGCCCGGAGCCGGTGCGCGACGTCCAGACTGAACGTCGCCTCCGGGTAACCGGAGTCGGTGGATGTGCCGGTGGTGTCGCACTCCTTGTGCCCGGTGCCGATGTCGACCTGACGGTTGATCTCGGCGGGGTGGTCCTGGTTGCGGATGTTGTGACCGGGGTCGACGACGACGACCTTCCCCTTGAGCGGCCCGTCGGCGGCGGGGGCGGCGGCCGGCGAGGGCGCGGCCGGCGTCGTTTGCGCGGGCGTCGGCGACTGCGTGCGCTTCGCCGGCGTCTCCGTCGCCGCGGAGGGCACGCTCCGGCCGGCGGTGGAGGACGCAACGACGGGCCGTCCGCCCCCGTCCCCGCCGGCGGAACACCCCGCCAGACCGGCGCAGGCACCGGCCACGACGAGCGCCGCCGGCACGGCGAGGAGACGACGTATGCGGGAAGAGCTGCCCTTGGCCACGGGGGCGATGCTAGCGCCGCGCCTCAGACGCCATCACCGATACGGCGCAGTACGCGCAGGGAGCCCGTCACCGAGACCTCGGCGAACGCCCCGGACTCCAGCGCCCTGCGGTACACCCGGTACGGGGCCTGCCCGCCGTCGGCGGGGTCGGGGAAGACGTCGTGGACGACCAGCAGCCCGCCGGGCGCGACGTGCGGGGCCCAGCCCTCGTAGTCGCCGTTCGCGTGCTCGTCCGTGTGCCCGCCGTCGATGAACACCAGCCCCAGCGGCGTCCCCCACAGGGCCGCGACCTGCGGGGACCGCCCGACCACGGCCACCACGTGCTCCTCCAGCCCGGCCCGGTACAGGGTCCGCCGGAACGTCGGCAGCGTGTCCATCCGCCCCACGCCGGGCGCGTGGTCCACGACCTCCGGGTCGTGGTACTCCCAGCCCGGCTGCTGCTCCTCGCTCCCGCGGTGGTGGTCGACGGTCACCACGGCCGTCCCCGCCTCGCGGGCCGCCGCGGCCAGCAGGATCGTCGACCGCCCGCAGTACGTGCCCACTTCCAGCAACGGCAACCCACCCCGCGCGGCCTCCTCGGCGGCGGCGTACAGGGCGAGCCCCTCGTCGACGGGCATGAACCCCTTCGCCGCCTCGAACGCGGCGAGTATCTCGGGCTTGGGCGGCATGGGGGCTGACCTCCGGGTGAGTGGGTGTGCGCGCTCATGCTGCCGTACGCGTCCGGAGGACGCGGGAGCGGGGGAGCCGTCGCTAGTGTGGACGGCGCGCAGTGGCACACCACATTCCCGGAGGAGCCCATGAGCGTTTACCCGGTCGGGAGCGGCGACGAGCCGGTCGTCGAGCGCCCCGAGAGAACACTGTCGGCGCTCAGGGAGGCGCTGGCTCGCGTGGCCCCGTCGCAGTTGCCCCTCATGGAGGCGGAACGCGATGAGGTCTTCGCCCTGGCGGCGGAGACGCAGTCCGTCGGTCCGGTCAACGGTTTCCTCCTGAGGTGGGCTGTGGCGGTGGAGATCGAGCGGCACCCCGAGACGGCCCGCAGGCTTCGTGAAGCCGAACGGATCGTCCGCACGGCGGCGGACGAGAGGGCGTTGACCGCGGCCGCGCGTGAGGTGGCCGAGATCAAGGCGGCCGCACGGCGGGCGGTCGAGGCGTGAGCGACGGCTGGACCTGGGAATACTTGCGCCCTGAAACGGAGCTCGACCTCGGCCCGGACTTGGCCGGGCAGGTCAAGGAGCGGGCCGAGGAGTTAATCCGAGCCGCGGAAACCCTCTACATCGCAGGCGCGCGGTACGAGGGCAACTCCGTCTCGGGGACCGCCTATGTGGGCGGCGGCATGTTCGACTACTTGATCGCCCCGCGTCTGCTGAAGCTCGTCGTGGTCGGTGTCAGCGCGTACTGAGGGCACCGTGAACGCCTACAACCACCCGTTCTGGCGTGCCGCGCGGACCGCTTCCATGCGGTTGCGGGTGCCCGTCTTGCCGATGGCCGCGGAGAGGTAGTTGCGGACCGTCGCCGGCGAGAGGTGGACCTTCGCCGCGATGTCGGCGACCGTCGCGCCGTCTACCGCGGCGGTGAGGACGTCGCGTTCGCGCTGGGTGAGGGGGTTGGGGCCCGCGCTCAGGGCCGCGGCGGCCAGGGCCGGGTCGATGACGCGCTCGCCGGCCAGGACCCGGCGGATCGCCGCGGCGAGGTCCTCGACGGGGCCGTCCTTGACGAGGAAGCCGGATGCGCCCGCCTCCATCGCGCGGCGCAGATAACCGGGCCGGCCGAAGGTCGTCAGTATCAGCACGCGGCAGCCCGGCAGCCGCGACCGCAGGTCGGCGGCGGCGTCGAGACCGCTGCGGCCCGGGAGTTCGATGTCGAGGAGGGCGACGTCGGGCCGGGCCTCCAGGGCCTTGGGCAGGATCTCGTTCCCGTCGCCGACCTGGGCGACGATCTCGATGTCCTCCTCCAGGCCGAGCAGCAGGGCGAGGGCGCCCCGCATCATTCCCTGGTCCTCCGCCAGCAGGACCTTGATCTGCTCGCTGCTCACGCGGCGCGCTCCTCCTCGTTGTCGTCCACCGGCAGTTCGGCCACGAGCCGGAATCCGCGCCGGCTTTCGGGGCCGGACGTCAGGGACCCGCCCGCGGCGGCGAGCCGTTCGGTCAGGCCCTTCAGCCCGGTGCCGGGTGTGCCCGAGCCCGGGACCGGGCCGCGGCCGTCGTCGGTGATCTCCAGATGAACCCGGTCCTGCCCACCGCGCACCTCGATCACGCACCGCTCCGCGCCGCTGTGCCGCACCACATTGGTGACGCCCTCGCGCACGACCCAGCCCAGCAGCGCCGCCGTCTGCGGCGGCAGCGGCGGGCCGGACTGGCGGACGTCGGCATCGATGCCCGACGCCCGGAGGACCGAACGGGCGCTGTCCAGCTCGGCGGTGAGGCTGCCCTCGCGGTAACCGGTGACCGCCTCGCGGATCTCGGTGAGCGCCTGACGGCCCACGGCCTCGATGTCGGCGGCCTGGCCCAGCGCGGCGTCCAGGTCGCGCGGGGCCAGCCGGCGCACCGCCTCCGCCTTGACGACGATCACGGACATGGTGTGGCCGAGCAGATCGTGCAGGTCGCGGGAGAAGCGCAGACGCTCCCGCTCGACGGCCGAGCGGGCCAGTTCCTCGCGGGTCGTGCGGAGTTCGAGGACGGTGTCGAAGAGGTTGAGCACCGCGGCCGCCACCAGCCCCGACAGCGAGGTGCCCCAGGCGACGGCGACCGAGCTCTCCGAGCTGCCGTGGAAGTGCGTCAGGACGCCGACGGACGTGCCGAAGACGGCCATCGTGGCGGCCAGCCAGCGCCGCCGGTCGCGCAGCACGACCCCGGTGGCGAGCGAGAGCAGCGGGAAGCACAGCAGCCAGTCGCCGCCGTAGCCGAGGGACAGCGCGTAGGTGACGGCGATCAGCCCGGCCAGCGCGAGGACCGGGATGCGGACGTGCCGCCGCTCCTTGTCCAGCGCACTCGACACCGCCGTGACGTACAGGGCGACGAACGCCGCGACGCCCGTGCCGCCGAGCCACGGCAGCGGCACCCTGCCCCGGACCAGATCGATGACGTCACCCAGCAGCACGAGGAGCCACGGCATGAACGTCCGCCGGTCCGGTGGTCTCTTCCGCTGCACGCCTATGCCCTCGACGGTCCTCGTCATGCCCCAGACCCTACGGAACACGCCTCCGACCTGGGCAGATGGGTATGTCCACCCGTGGCCGTGACATTTGTCCCGAACAGGCGCCCACCGGGGTGCGCGGCGACCTTCACACTGCCGGCGGAATCGGCTATACACGGCAGAAACTCCGGGGAAGGAGCCCGTCCTCCATGCCCATCGACCCCGTCAAGGCCATCGCAGCCGAGCCCCGCACCGCCCGGTTGACCTGGGACCACAAGGACGTCCAGCTCTACCACCTCGGCATCGGCGCCGGCCGCCCGGCCACCGATCCGCGCGAGCTGCGCTACACCCTGGAGAGCCAACTCCACGTCCTGCCGAGCTTCGCGACCGTCGCGGGCGGCGGCATGGCCCTGGCCGGCGGGCTCACCGCGCCCGGCGTCGACGTCGACCTCGCCGCCGTGCTGCACGGCGGACAGACCGTCACCGCGCACCGGGCCGTCCCCGTCCGCGGTGACGCCACGCAGACCTCGCGCGTCGCCGCCGTCCACGACAAGGGCAAGGCCGCCGTCATCGTGCTGCGTACCGACGTGGCCGACGCGGACGGACCGCTGTGGTCGAGCGAGGCGTCCATCTACGTCAAGGGCGAAGGCGGGTTCGGCGGCGAACGGGGCCGGCAGACCCGCCTCGACGTGCCGGAGACGGTCCCCACCCTGAGCACCGACCGCCGCGTCCGCGAGGACCAGGCTCTCCTCTACCGCCTCTCCGGCGACTGGAACCCGCTGCACGCCGACCCCGCCTTCGCCCGCCGCGCCGGCTACGACCGGCCGATCCTGCACGGGCTGTGCTCGTACGGCATCGTGCTCAAGGCCGTCGTCGACACCGCGCTCGACGGGGACGTCGCCCGCGTGCGCTCGTACACCACCCGGTTCGCGGGCGTGGTCTACCCCGGCGAGACGCTGCGGGTGCGGATGTGGCGGGAGGTGCCCGGGCCCGGGCGGATCCAGGTGACCGCGACCGCCGTCGAGCGGGACGACGCGCCGGTCCTGGCGGACACGGTCGTCGAGCACAGCTGAGCCCGAAGCCCGCTGGAGGGAGCCCGTCATGCGCGCCGCCGTACAGCACGAGACAGGTCAGGACAAGCTCGATGTCGTGGACGACGCCGAAGCGGTCGGATTCGGCCCGGGGAAGGTCAGGGTGCGCGTCAGAGCCGCCGGACTGTGTCACTCCGACGTGTCCGCGATGTCCGGCGTGCTGCCGCAGCCCTCGCCGTTCGTGCCCGGGCACGAGGGCGCCGGCGACGTCGTCGAGGTCGGCGAGGGCGTCACCGGCATCGGAACGGGCGAGCGGGTCCTGATCCGCTGGCTGCCGGCCTGCGGGCAGTGCCGCGCCTGCCGGCGCGGGCAGACCCATCTGTGCCTCTCCGGCTTCATGAACACCGGCACCCCCAACTTCCGCCACCGCGGCCGGGACGTCTGCGGATTCGCCGGCACCGGCACCTTCGCCGAGGAACTCGTCGTCGACGCCGGCTGTGCCGTGCCGGTGCCCGACGACGTGCCGTACGAGATCGCGGCCCTCATCGGCTGCGGCGTCACCACCGGCCTCGGCGCGGTGCTCAACACCGCGCGGGTGGAGGCCGGTTCGACCGTCGCCGTCCTCGGCTGCGGCGGAGTGGGACTGTCGGCGGTGCAGGGCGCGCGCCTGGCGGGCGCCGCGCAGATCGTCGCCGTCGACCCGGTCTCCCGCCGCCGCGAGGCCGCCCTGCGCTTCGGCGCCACCGAGGCGCTCGTCCCCGACGCCCTCGGCGAGGCCCGCACCCGGCTCACCGGCGGCGAGGGCTTCGACTACGTCTTCGAGGTCGTCGGCACCTCCGCCACCGCCCGCACCGGCTACGAGGCCACCCGGCGCGGCGGCACCCTGTGCGTCGTGGGCGCGGGCGCGATGGACGACCACCTGCGGCTCAACATGTTCGAGCTGTTCTTCGACGAGAAGCGCGTCCTGCCCTCGCTGTACGGCGGCGGCGACATCCGGCGCTCCTACCAGCGGACCATCGCCCTGTGGCGGGCCGGCCGCGTCGACCTCGAGGGTCTGATCACCCACCGCGTCCCCCTCGCCGGGATCAACGACGCGATCGACCAGATGCGCACGGGCGAGGCGCTGCGCACCTGCGTCGAGATCGGCTGAGAGGGGCGTGGAGATGACGGTGCCCCGGGGCGCGCTGCTCTCCGGCAAGACCGCGATCGTCACCGGCGCCGGGCGCGGCCTCGGCCGCGCCGAGGCGCTGGAGCTGGCCCGGCTGGGCGCGCACGTCATCGTCAACGACTACGGGCGGCCGGGCCGTGACGGCTCCGGCGAGGGCTCGGCCGGCCCCGCCGAGGCGGTCGTCGCCGAGATCCGCGCGGCCGGCGGGCAGGCGACGGCGCACACCGGCGACGTCTCCGACTTCGAGGAGGCCGGCGCGCTGGTCCGGCTGGCGCTCGACACCCGCGGCTCGCTCGACATCCTGGTCAACAACGCCGGCATCCTGCGCGACCGCATGGTCTTCTCCATGACCGAGGACGAGTGGGACGCGGTGGTGCGCGTCCACCTCAAGGGCCATTTCAACACCATCCGCTTCGCCGCCGCGCACTGGCGGGAGAAGTCGAAGGCCACCGGTCGGCCGGTCTACGGACGGATCGTCAACACCTCCTCGGAGGCGTTCCTGTGCGGCTCGGCCGGACAACCCAATTACGCCGCCGCGAAGGGGGGAATCGTCGGTCTCACCACCTCGACGGCACAGGCCCTGCGCAAGTACGGCGTCACGGTCAACGCGATCTGCCCCCGGGCACGGACCCGGATGACCGAGGACGTCTTCGCGGACCTGGCGCTGCCCGAGGCGGGGAAACTGGACCCGCTCGCCCCCGAGCACGTCTCCCCGCTCGTGGCCTATCTCGCGTCGCCGGCGGCGGCGGGGGTCAGCGGCCAGCTCTTCGTGGTGCACGGCGGAATGGTGGCGGTGATGGAGCGGCCGAAGCCCGCCGCGACGTTCGACGCGGCGGGGGAGGCCTTCGGCGTCGAGGAGCTGGACGCGCTCCTGACCCCCTATTACGCGGAACGGCCGCCGCAGGAGACCTTCGCGGCGGCCGAGGTACTGGCGCTCAGGCGTGGTGCCTAGGAGGCCGGTCTGCTCCGCGTGTCAGGCCTCGGCCGTGCGGCGGTGCTTGCCATGGGCGGGGGCGCGGTGGTCGTCCGGGGACGCCGGACCGCGGTGCCTGCCGGAGCCGGCGGCTGCGGCCTGGGCGGACGCCTCGAGCGTACGCGCCTCGGTCGTGTCGGTTCGGGCATCGGGCATGGGGATGTCACTCCGTCGGGTTCGGGTGCTTGCTGTGCGCATCGGGGGCCACAGCGTCAACACGCCTTCCGCGCACGACCCTTGTCGTTCACCCAGATCGCCGCGCAGCCCCCGCCCGAAAGTCTAACGGGACCTTGATCACGACAGCCACCCGGCGCGGCGGCGTTCGGTGGATCTTTCCGGACGGGCCGGTTCCCGGCCCGTCCGGTCGCGGTTCCCCCCGAAATCCCCTTACTCCCCCCGGGCGAGCGGGGCCTGCTGGAGCGGTACCGGGCGCGGTGCCGGATCCGCCAGCGCGAGCCGCGCCAGCCCGCACGGCACCGTCGCCGTCACGTACGGCAGCCGCAGCTCGCCGCCCGCCGTCCACAGACCGGCCCCCGCGAGCCAGCCCGCGGGGGCGGGGAACTGCTGGAGCGCCTTGACCGCCGGCCGCCACACGCCCACCCAGGCGCTGCCGGCCGGCCGGTCGACGCGGAAGGCGACGGCGCAGCCCTCCGGGGCCAGGCCCTGGCCGGGCTGGGCGGCGATGGGGGTGAGCGTGGCGTCCTTCACCACCAGGCACTCCGGGAAGCGGACCGGGCGGGCCGAGCCCAGGACGCCCCAGCCGAGCCGGTCGGTGCCGGGCGCGTCGGAACGGACGACGAGGAGACCGCTGTCCGGCTCGGCCAGCAGCAGCCGGTCGTTGCTCCTCTCCGTGATCTGCAGCAGCGGGCTGGTCTCGCCGCGCCCGAGGTCGACGACCACCGCCTTGGTCAGCCCCTCCAGCTCCCGGTCGAGCGCCAGCAGCCGCCCCCGGCGGTCCAGCCAGGCGCCGCCCTCGCACCGGCCGGGCACCTCGGCCAGCAGCTCGGGCCCGCCCGTGCCGCCGTGCACCCGCCACAGGGTGGTCGAGCGCTCGCCGTGCACCAGCGCGTAGGCGGAGGAGCCGTCCGGTGCGGGCGGCAGCAGGGAGAGATAGGAGCACTCGATCGCGCCCAGCGGCAGCTCGCCCGTGCCCGGCCCGGCCGGGTAGAGCAGGGAGAGCGCGTACCGCTCGGCGACGCGGCGCCGGATCAGCACCCGGCCGTCGGTGAGCGGCTGCAGCTGGCTGTCCGGCTCCTCGGGCTGCCGGCCCGGCAGCGGCACGGCGTACGGCTCGGGGCCGTCGAGCGACCAGCGCTCCGGGAACCAGCCGTCCGTACCACGGCCGAGCGCCAGCCACGCCGCGTAGGAACCGTCCACCGTCACCGTGAACGCCGGGCGCCGCGCGGGGCCCGGCCCGGCGGGCCCCGCCGGTTCACCAGCCGTGTCACCGGCCGTGTCACCGGCCGTGGACGCGCTCTGAGGAGTGCTCTGGGGGGCACAGACCGTCATGAGAAACGTCACCTCCGGCACAGAACGTAGTTATCGCACTTCCAGCCGAACAATGCACCCCGGGCCGCTTCACGCGTAAGGGTGGAGTTCGGATGGTTCGTCCGGTGAGCGGGGCGCGGGTGTGCTGTGCCGCGGTCTCACCGCGGCATGGTCCCGGCGGCACGGGGGACAGGTAGCCTTTCCCCCGTGCCCGCACTGTCTGAAGTCATCGCCGCCCTCGACGCTCTCTGGCCCCCGGAGCGGGCCGAGCAGTGGGACGCCGTCGGCACCGTCTGCGGCGACCCCGACGCCCACGTCGAACGGGTCCTCTTCGCTGTCGACCCCGTCCAGGAGGTCGTCGACGAGGCCGTGAAGCTCGGCGCCGACCTGATCGTCGCCCACCACCCGCTCTATCTGCGCGGCACCACGACGGTCGCGGCCTCCACCTTCAAGGGCCGTGCCGTGCACACCCTCATCAAGCACGACATCGCGCTGCACGTCGCGCACACCAACGCCGACCGCGCCGACCCCGGTGTCTCCGACGCCCTCGCCGGCGCCCTCGACCTGCGCGTCATCGCCCCCCTCGTGCCCGACCCGACCGACCCCGCCGGCCGGCGCGGCCTCGGCCGGATCTGCGAGCTCGACCCGCCGGTGACGCTCGCCGAGTTCGCCGACCGCGCCGCCCGCCGGCTGCCCGCCACCGCGCAGGGCATCCGGGTCGCCGGCGACCCGGAGCGCACGATCCGGACCGTCGCCGTCTGCGGCGGCTCCGGCGACTCGCTCTTCGACGACGTACGGGCCGCCGGCGTCGACGCCTACGTCACCGCCGACCTGCGCCACCACCCCGCCTCCGAGGCCCAGCAGCGCAGCCCGCTCGCCCTCCTCGACGCGGCGCACTGGGCCACCGAGTGGCCCTGGACCGAGCAGGCGGCCGCGCAGCTCGACGAGATCTCCGACCGCAACGGCTGGGGCCTGCGCACCCATGTCTCCCGCACGGTCACCGACCCCTGGACCGCCCACGCGGCGTCCACCCACCACCACCAGTAACCAGGAGCCCCCAACTGAACGCCGCGCCCGCCGACCAGATCCGTCTCCTCGATCTCCAGGCCCTGGACGTCCGCCTCGCCCAGCTCGCGCACAAGCGCAGGAGCCTCCCCGAGCACGCGGAGATCCAGACCCTCGAGGGCGACCTCACCCAGCTGAAGGACCTCCTCGTCGCCGCGCAGACCGAGGAGAGCGACTGCGCCCGCGAGCAGACCAAGGCCGAGCAGGACGTCGACCAGGTCCGCCAGCGCGCCGCCCGCGACCAGCAGCGCCTGGACTCCGGCCTCGGCATGTCGCCCAAGGACCTGGAGAACCTCCAGCACGAGGTGGCCTCCCTCGCCAAGCGCCAGGGTGACCTGGAGGACGTCGTCCTCGAGGTCATGGAGCGCCGCGAGTCCGCCCAGGAGCGCGTCACCGAGCTGACCGAGCGCGTCGGCTCCGTCCAGGCCAAGGTCGACGACGCCGTCGCCCGCCGCGACGCCGCGTACGAGGCCCTCGACGCCGAGGCCGCCACCGTCACCAAGGAGCGCGAGGTCGTCGCCGACTCCATCCCGGCCGACCTGATCAAGCTCTACGACAAGCTCCGCGCCCAGCAGGGCGGCGTCGGCGCGGCCCGCCTCTACCAGCGCCGCTGCGAGGGCTGCCGGCTGGAGCTGAACATCACCGAGCTCAACGACGTGCGCGCCGCCGCCCCCGACGCCGTCGTGCGCTGCGAGAACTGCCGCCGCATCCTCGTCCGTACGTCCGAGTCGGGTCTGTAACCGGCGATGGCGAATCGCTTCATCGTCGAGGCGGACGGCGGTTCCCGGGGCAACCCGGGGCCCGCCGGCTACGGCGCGGTGGTCCTCGACGCCGTCACCGGCGAGGCGCTGGCCGAGGCCGCCGAGTACATCGGCACGGCCACCAACAACGTCGCCGAGTACAAGGGGCTCATCGCCGGGCTGGAGGCCGCCCGGGCCATCGACCCGGAGGCCGAGATCCAGGTCCGGATGGACTCCAAGCTCGTCGTCGAGCAGATGTCCGGCCGCTGGAAGATCAAGCACCCGGACATGAAGCCGCTGGCCGCCCGCGCCGCGAGCGTCTTCCCGGCGGGCCGGGTCGCCTACGCCTGGATCCCGCGCGAGAAGAACAAGCACGCGGACCGGCTGGCCAACGAGGCCATGGACGCCGGCAAGGCGGGCCGCCCGTGGGAGCCGTCCGCCGCCGCTGCCGCTCCCTCCGTCCCGGTCGCCGAGCCGCTTCCGGAGCCCAAGGCCGCGCCCGTCGGCTGGGCCGCCCCGGCGGACCTGGGCACCCCCACCACCTTCGTCCTGCTGCGGCACGGCGAGACCGCCCTCACCCCCGAGAAGCGCTTCTCCGGCAGCGGCGGCACGGACCCCGAGCTGTCCCCGGCCGGCCGCCGCCAGGCGGAGGCGGTCGCCGCCGCGCTGGCCGCCCGCGGCACCGTCCAGGCGGTCGTCAGCTCGCCGATGCGGCGCTGCCGCGAGACGGCCGAGATCGTCGCGGCCCGCCTCGGACTGGACGTCCGCGTCGAGGACGGCCTGCGCGAGGCCGACTTCGGCACGTGGGAGGGGCTCACCTTCGCCGAGGTGCGCGAGCGTTTCCCCGAGGACCTCGACGCCTGGCTCGCCTCCTCCAAGGCCGCCCCGACCGGCGGCGGCGAGAGTTTCGCGGCGGTGGCCCGCCGGGTCGCCCTCTCCCGCGACAAGCTCCTGGCCCGCCACGCCGGCCGCACGGTCCTGCTGGTCACGCACGTGACCCCGGTCAAGACCCTGGTCCGGCTGGCCCTGGGCGCTCCGCCCGAGTCCCTCTTCCGTATGGAACTGGCGGCGGCCTCGCTGTCCGCGGTGGCCTACTACGCGGACGGCAACGCGTCGCTGCGCCTGCTCAACGACACGGGGCACCTGCGGTAGCAGCCCGGTGGTCAGGGCTCGGCGATGGGCACGACGTGCCCGCACGACGCGCAGACCCACACCGGGCCCTCCACGTCCCGCTGCCGCCACATCGTGCGTCGGCAGCGCGGGCATCCGGTCGTCGCGATCCCGGCCGCCCGGCTCATCACCGGCGGCTCGGGGGTCGTGTCGGCGTACTCGATGATCCGCGCCCTCAGCGTGTCGTCGGTGGTGTTGGCCATCCGCAGCAGGTGTGCGACGCGTGAGCGGGCTTCGTCGACGAAATCGTTCATCTCGGGAAGCAGGCTATCGCCCGTCGCACCTGTGCCCGGGTACGAACGGCACGTCAACGCACCCGTGTTCACCCGCGGGTGTCGCCCGGGGGCTCGCTCAGAGCTCGGTGACGATCACGTCCAGCGCCCAGGGCCTGCCGCCCTTGTCCGGGGCCGCCGCCTCCACCGCGTACCCCAGCGCGCGCAGCGCGTCCACCAGCTCCGCCGGGTCCGCGGGCTCCGCGCCCGCCGTCAGCAGATCCCGGACCAGCCGGCCCTTGGTCGCCTTGTTGAAGTGGCTGACGACCGAGCGCTTCTCGGTCCCGTTCACGATCTTCGACTGCAACACCCGCACGGTCGCCGTGCGCCCGGCGAGCTCGCCCTTGGGCTTCCAGGCCGTCGCGTACGCCGCCGAGCGCAGGTCGAGCACCAGCCCGCCGCCCGCCGCCGGGGGCAGCGCCTCCGCCATCGGCCCGCGCCAGTGGGCGCCGAGCGCCCCCAGCCCCGGCAGCCGGACGCCCATGGAACACCGGTACGAGGGAATGCGGTCGGTGATCCGCACCGCGCCCCACAGCCCGGAGAAGACCAGCAGCGACCGCTCCGCCGCCCGCCGCGCCGCGTCCTCCAGCGTGCCGAGGCCCAGCGCGTCGTAGAGCACGCCCGTGTAGATCTCCCCGGCCGGGCGCGCCGGGGCGTCGCGCAGGGCCGCGTTCCTGGCGACCTCCCCGCGCAGCCCGGGGCTGAGCCCCAGCACCTCGGCGGCCTTCTCCTCGTCCGCCGCGCACAGCGCGACCAGCTCGGCGAGCACCTCTTCCCGGGCTCCGGCGAGCTCCGGCAGGGCGAGCGAGCCGACGTCGACGGGGTCTCCGGCGCCGCCCTTGGCCTTCCCCTCGGACGGCGGCAACAGCACGAGCACGGTCGATCTCCTTCGGTGTTCACGGACCGCCACCGACCCTAACCCCGCGGGCGGCGGCCCGAGGTCCGGGTTCGTCCCGCTCCGAGCGGCCGGTACCATGGTCGACACGGCGGACGAGCCGGCCGGGCGGCCGCGAGGGACCCACTGGGCCCTTCGAGGAACGTCCGGGCTCCACACGGCAGGGTGGTGGGTAACGCCCACCCGGGGTGACCCGCGGGACAGTGCCACAGAAAACAGACCGCCGGGGGCCGCGAGGCCCTCGGTAAGGGTGAAACGGTGGTGTAAGAGACCACCAGCGTCCGAGGTGACTCGGACGGCTAGGTAAACCCCACCCGGAGCAAGGTCAAAAGGGGACGCCTCCGGGTGTCCCTGCGCGGACGATCGAGGGCTGCCCGCCCGAGTCCGCGGGTAGACCGCACGAGCCTGCCGGCAACGGCAGGCCTAGATGGATGGCCGCCTCCCCGAGGCCCGCGAGGGCCCCGGGAGACAGAACCCGGCGTACAGGCCGACTCGTCCGCCCCGTCCACCTTTGGTGCGGGCATCGGGTCTCCCGGGTCAAGGCCGGAGCGCTTCAGTGCTGGCTGTTGCGGAAACCGATGACCACCGCGCCCCACCAGCAGATCTGGGACACCGTGGCCGTGCCGGCCGCCC
Source organism: Streptomyces sp. NPDC049577 (assembly GCF_040675635.1). Lineage (NCBI taxonomy): Bacteria > Bacillati > Actinomycetota > Actinomycetes > Kitasatosporales > Streptomycetaceae > Streptomyces > Streptomyces sp. NPDC049577. The sequence goes on along the minus strand of NZ_JBFAPH010000024.1, from coordinate 14,416 downwards.
AGGCCAGATGGCGGCGCCGCGGGCGTTCCCGCGGGCGGCGCTCGGCCATGCGCCGGTTCAGCAGACCCGCCTGCAGGCCGTTCAAGGACAGCAGCAGAACCAGCACCAGCTTGGTGCGGGTGAGCGTCGACGAGGTGTCCGGTTGCAGCAGGATGCCGCTGCCGACGAGCCCCGCCAGCCCGGCCCAGATGGGTAGGTGCAGCCGGCCCGCGCCTTCGAGGGCGTCCGTCAGGGGCATCCGGCGGGTCAGCCACAGCAGGCCGTAGTAGTCGGCGACGAGTACGGCGCCGAAGCCCAGCACCAGGCTCGCGAGGTGGATGAAGAGCGCGACGGTGTGCAGGGAGGCGTCCGCCCGGACGTGCCCCGAGGCCCAGACGACGGCGGTCCAGCCCGCGCAGACGGCCAGGGCGGCGCCGCCGACCGTCCACCAGGAGTCGTAGAGGCTCACGGGCCGGGAGCCCTTCGCCCAGGCCGGCGCCTGTCGCGGGCCGGCGAAGAGGGGTGCCGGCGAGTCATGGGGTGGGGCGGCGGACACTGCTCTCCATTCGAAGTTAGGCGAGGCTTGCCTCACCCGTGGCGAGAGGTCACTATGACTGCCGGAGCCCTTGATCGCCACCCCAGGCCGCTGTTGTGATCGGCCCGTTGCCGAGCCGATATCCCGAAACGCGGTCAAGCGTAGGAAATCACCCGAAGCCGGCGGTCTCCTATTTGCAATTCGTCTCCCGGCTCCAGGGGCATCCGGCCCCTGACCCGCCCCCCGTTGACGAACGTTCCGCCCGGCGAGCCGAGGTCTTCGACCAGGTAGCCGCCGTCGGTGTCCGGGTGCAGCACCGCCTGCCGGCGGGCGATCTTCGGGTCGTCCCCGAGGCCCGGTGTCTCATGGTTCAGTCGCATCTGCCCGCCGTGCCATGGCAGGCAGTGGCCCGCGACCGGGCCGTTCAGGATCTCCAGCGCCATTTCCGGCTGCGGGACACCCGAGGCCCGCCGGTGCTGTTCGAGCGACTTCCTGAGGACCTCCGCACTGCTGCTCGGGGCCTGCGCTATCCGGTGGGGGGACCAATGGGCGGCCTGCGCGGCCATCGCACGCTTCCGCGCCCGGCGCTCGGCGACCTTGCCGCCCCACCACGACGGTACGAAATTGGGGCCGCCCGGTGCGGGCAGCTGCGGCAGATGAGGGTCTGTGGGCATGGTCATCACCTCAGACATTCCGCGTATTCTTCACCCTACGATGCACACGCGAGCCGGTGCGAACGGGGGAACGGGGGGAACGGGGAAACGCGGGGTGCGACCGAAGAGGCCCCACCCCGCTTCGCCGAGGCGCTCTCAGCGCACCGTCACCGAGAACTCCGGCGAGATCGCCCCGCCGCCCGTGATGCGCAGCGCGTTCTTGCCCTTGATGCCGAGCTTGACGTGCATCGAGTAGGCGGACGCCTTGTCGACGGGCACGCTCGCCGGCAGCGACACCCACGTGGTGCCCTGCTTCTGCTGGAGCGTGACGACGGTGCCGGTCCTGATGCCCGTCGCCTTGCCGCTGACCCGGAACGCCTGCCAGGCCTTGACGGTCTTCACGCTCGCCTGTGCGCTCAGCGCGGGCTTCGCGGGGGCGGCGACGGCCGCCGTGGCGCCGGCCCCGGCCATGAGAGCGGCACTCAACGCGCCGATGACGGCGAGGCGGTGGTGTGCGCGATGCATCTGCGTTCCTCCTTGTCGGCCGTTTCAGGGCTTCACTGAGGAACACGGGGTTCTCGGCGGCGTGGGTTGCCTCACGGTGTGCTGAAGGTGAAATTCGAGTGGTTCGTGGCCAGTTGTGTTCCGTCCGGGCCGTAGACGGTGACCTGGAGCTGCCAGTGGACCGTCGGGGTCGGGACGATGAAGGTGGGGTGCCAGTTGGTGCTGTCCCAGTTCAGGACGGGGGAGCCGATGGTGCTGTCGCCGCTCATGGTGAGCTTGGTGGCGTCGTTGTAGGTGTGCCACTTGAGGGTGACGGTGCGGCCTTTGAGGCCGGCGACGGTCGTATTGACCTGGACCTTCGTGACCGTCGGAGTGACCGCCCCCAGGGACTGGACGCTGTCCACGCGGGCCGAGACGCGCGGGGTGGAGGCCATGGGGGAGGGGGCGGTCGGCGGCGGCGCCGGCGGAGTCGTGGACTCCGGGGGTGCAGGGGGCGAAGAGGACGGCGTCGACGGCGAGGGCGACGGCACCGGCGTCGTCGGCCCCGGCCCGGGCCCCGGGGACGAGCCCGCCTGCACCAGGACCGGGATCGCCGCGCCGAGCACCACCGCCAGGCCGCCCGTCACCCAGTACAGCCAGACCCGCGACCAGAAGCGGTTCTCCGGCCCGTGGCCCGGCGGATACGCCGGCGGTTGCGGAGGGTCTCCATCCGGGCTCACGCGCCCACCCCCCTCGGTGTGGCCCCTCGCATGGGAGGACGCTACACCCGGATTCGGCCATTCGGACGAGGCCGGCGGGGACTGGGGGCGCGTATCGACGTGCGCGCCCCCAAGGCCCGCCGTGGCCGGAACCGGACGCCCGTCCTCCGTGCCTTCGGTCCGTCACACAACGTTCGGCGGCACGGGCCTTCACACCTTCCTCACCCGCGCGCAGTCTGATGCCATGACCCCCCAGACGAACCCCTTCACCCTCGGTGTCGCCTCCGGCGACCCGCTCCCGGACTCCGTCGTCCTGTGGACCAGACTCGCCCCGCGGCCCTACGAGCCGGGCAATGGCTTACCCGGCGACGGCGCCATCGACGTCCAGTGGGAACTCGCCTCCGACGAGTCGTTCCGCCACCTGGTCCAGAACGGCACCGTCCCCGCCCCCGCCGCCGACAACCACACCGTCCACCTGGACGTCCGCGGCCTCGAGGCGGACCGCTTCTACTGGTACCGCTTCCGCGTCGACGGCCGCTGGATCAGCCCCACCGGCCGCACCCGCACCGCGCCGGCCCCCACCGCCGACGTCGACCGGGGCCGCTTCGGACTGCTCTCCTGCCAGCAGTACGACGAGGGCTACTACACCGCCCTCGCCCACCTGGCCGGCGAGGAACTCGACGCCGTCTTCTTCGTCGGCGACTACATCTACGAGAACGCCATCAACGCCCAGGCCGGCGCGCGCCACTACACCGCCCCGCTCCCGGAGTTCTTCAACCACGTGACCTTGAACCTGACGGACTACCGGCTGCGCTACGCCCTCTACAAGTCCGACCCCGACCTCCAGGCCGCCCACGCCGCCCACCCCTGGTACGTCACCTGGGACGACCACGAGGTCGGCAACAACTACGCGGGCGACATCTCGCAGGACAACGACCCCGTCGACGTCTTCCGCGCCCGCCGCGCCGCCGCCTACCGGGCGTACTGGGAGAACATGCCGCTGCGCGAGGCGCACCGCCCCACCGGCCCGGACATGCGGCTCTACCGCCGCTTCCAGTACGGCCGGCTGGCCCAGTTCGACATCCTCGACACCCGCCAGTACCGCTCCGACCAGGCCTACGGGGACGGCTGGCAGTACCCGGGCCCCGAATCCGAGGACCCGGCCCGCACCCTGACCGGGGCGGAACAGGAACGCTGGCTGCTGGACGGCTTCCGCTCCTCCACCGCCCTGTGGAACGTCGTCCCCCAGCAGGTCGCCTTCTGCCGGCACAAGAACACCACCGCCGACCGCTCCCAGCTCTCCATGGACGCCTGGGACGGCTACCCCGCCTCCCGCGACCGCGTCCTCGCGGGCGTGGCGGAGGCCGGGGTCGCCAACTTCGTCGTCCTCACCGGCGACGAGCACGTCCACTACGCCATGGACATCAAGGAGGACTTCGACGACCCGGACTCCCGCACCCTCGGCGTCGAGGTCGTCGGCACCTCGGTCTCCAGCGGCTTCGACGGCGAGGAGCACCCGGACGACTGGACCCTGACGCTGGCCGCGAACCCCCACATGAAGTTCTACGACGCCCGCCGCGGCTATGCCCTGGTCACCCTGGAGCGCACCCACGTCCACGCCGAGTTCCGCACCCTCACCGGCGTCGTCACCCACGGCGCGCCCGTCTCGACCGCCGCCTGCTTCGTCTCGGAGGCCGGTGACCCCGGCTTCAGCGCCGCCTGACGTGCGCAGGCGATGAGGTAAGGGCCGGTGGCCCGTCGCGCCCATGACACCATGGAGGGCATGACGGACCCCGGCCCCGCCACCACCGACGCCCCCCGGCAGCACATACCGAGCACCCCCGCCGGCCGCCGCGCGAGCCTGCTCGTCACCCTCGTCCTCGGCGGCCTGACCGCCCTGCCGCCGCTGTCCATGGACATGTACCTCCCGGCCCTGCCGGAGGTCACCGGTGCCCTGCACAGCCCGGCCGCGACCGTGCAGCTCACGCTGACGGCCTGCCTGATGGGCATGGCGCTCGGCCAGCTTGTCGTCGGCCCCATGAGCGACAAGTGGGGACGCCGCCGTCCACTGCTCGCCGGCATGCTCCTGTACGTCGTCGCCACCGCGGTCTGCGCCCTCGCCCCCACCGCGGGGCTGCTGATCGGCTTCCGCCTGGTCCAGGGCCTGGCCGGGGCGGCCGGCATTGTCATCGCGCGGGCCGTCGTCCGGGACCTCTACGACGGCGTGGCCATGGCCCGCTTCTTCTCCACCCTCATGCTGATCTCCGGCGTGGCACCCGTCATCGCGCCGCTGATCGGCGGGCAGATCCTGCGCCTGACCGACTGGCGGGGCGTCTTCGTCGTCCTCACCGCGGTCGGGATCCTCCTCACCCTCCTCGTCTGGCGCACGCTCGACGAGACGCTGCCGCCGGCCGCCCGCCACTCCGGCGGCGTCGGCCAGGCCCTGCGCACGATGGGCGGGCTGCTCACGGACCGGGTCTTCACCGGCTACCTGCTCGCGGGCGGCTTCGCCTTCGCCGCCCTCTTCGCGTACATCTCCGCCTCGCCCTTCGTCGTGCAGGACATCTACGGCGCCTCGCCGCAGACCTTCAGCCTGCTCTTCGGGCTCAACTCCATCGGCCTGGTCGTGGTCGGCCAGATCAACGGCAAGCTCCTGGTGGGCCGGGTCAGCCTGGACGCGGCCCTGGCCGCCGGCCTGGGCGTCGTCACGCTCGCCGCGGCGGCCCTGGTGCTCATGACCTCGGGGGTCTTCGGCCGGCCGGGCCTGGCGCCCGTGGCCGCGGGACTGTTCGTCCTGATGTCCGCGATGGGCCTCGCCATGCCCAACACCAACGCGCAGGCGCTCATGCGCTCCCGCAACGCCGCCGGCTCCGCGTCCGCGCTGCTGGGCACCTCCACCTTCCTGCTCGGCGCGATCGCCTCGCCGCTCGTGGGTATCGCGGGCGAGCACACGGCCGTGCCGATGGCCACCGTCCAGCTGGCCTGCGCCCTGCTCGCCGTGGCGAGCTTCGCCGGCCTGTGCCGCCCGTGGCGGCGCGCGGCGCAGGAGGACGGCGCGCACCCGTAAAATCCGTCCAATGCACGCCCCCGAACACGCGCCGACCGGCGAGAGCCTGCGCACGGCCCTCGCCGGCCTCCTCGACGGACTGCCGCCGCGGCAGGCCGCCCAGGCGGTCGAGCGGCTGATCGCCAACTACCGGGGGCGCACCCCGACCCACACGCCCGTCCTGCGGGACCGCTCCGACGTGGCCGCCTACGCGGCGTACCGGATGCCGGCGACGTTCGAGGCGGTGTCCGCCGCGCTCGACGCCTTCCGCGACCGCGTCCCCGGCTTCGTCCCCGCCTCGCACGTCGACATCGGCGGCGGCACCGGCGCCGCCACCTGGGCGGTGGCCGCGGCCTGGCCCGAGGGCGGGCACCGCACCACGGTCCTGGACTGGGCGGGCCCGGCGCTGGAGCTCGGCGAGGAGCTGGCCGGTACGGCGGCCTCCGCGGCGCTGCGCACGGCGAGCTGGCAGCGCGCGACGATCGGCGCCGGCCTGACGCTCCCCGAGGCCGATCTGATCACGGTGTCCTACGTGCTGAACGAGCTCACCGAGGCGGACCGCCGCGCGGTGACGGAGAAGGCCGCGCGGGCCGCGCGGGCGGTGGTGATCGTCGAGCCGGGCACCCCGGACGGCTACCGCCGGATCATCGAGGCCCGCGCCCTGCTGATCGAGGAGGGCTTCACCGTCGCGGCGCCCTGCCCGCACAGCGCGGGATGCCCGATGGAGGGCGCGGACTGGTGCCACTTCGCGGCCCGGGTCAGCCGCTCCTCCCTCCACCGCCAGGTGAAGGGAGGCTCGCTGCCGTACGAGGACGAGAAGTTCTCGTACGTGGCGGCGGTGCGCGGGCCGGTGGAACCGGCCGGGACCGCGCGGGTCGTGCGCAAGCCGCAGATCCGCAAGGGCCAGGTCCTCCTGGAGCTGTGCACCCCGGAGGACGGCCTGACCCGCGAAACGGTGACCAAGCGGCACGGTCCGCTGTACCGCGGCGCGCGGGACACGGACTGGGGCGACGAGTGGCCCCCCGCCCCGTAAGGGGCGCGGGGAACTGCGCGAACGGCCACGACGGCCCGCAGCCGGCGGACGGCCTCAGTCCCGCAGCTCCTGCGTGCAGCACTTCACGCTGCCGCCGCCCTTCAGGAGTTCCCCGAGGTCCAGCCCGATCGGCTCGTAGCCTCTCTCCCGCAGCGGCTCGAAGAGCCCCACCGCCGCCTGCGGCAGCAGCACGTGCCGGCCGTCGCACACCGCGTTGAGCCCGAGCGCGGCGGCGTCCTCCTCGCGCGCGATCAGCGCGTCGGGGAAGAGCCGCCGCAGGACGGCCCGGCTGCCGGGGGAGAAGGCGCCGGGGTAGTACATGACCTCGTCCCCGTCGAGCACGCACAGCGCGGTGTCGAGGTGGTAGTAGCGCGGGTCGACGAGGTCCAGCCCGATCACGGGCCGGCCGAAGAACTCCTGCGCCTCGGGGTGCGAGAGCGGGCTGCTGCGGAAGCCGCGGCCCGCGAGCAGCCAGGACGCGGTGACGGCGAAGTCGCCCTCGCCCTCGTTGATGTGCTCCGGCTCGCGCACGTGCTCGTAGCCGTGGGAGCGGAACCACTCCAGGTGGGCGGCCGCCTCGGCCCAGCGCTCGGGGTGGGCGAAGCGGGCGCCGAGGACGCGCCCGTCGACGACGGTGGCGCCGTTGGCGGCGAAGACCATGTCCGGCAGGTCCGGCCGCGGCGTGAGCTCCTCGACGGTGTGCCCGAGGGCGCGGTAGCGGTCGCGCAGGTCCTCCCACTGGGCCAGGGCGAGGGGCAGGTCGACGGGCTTGCCCGGGTCCATCCACGGATTGATCGAGTACGTGACGCGGTAGTACGTGGGTGGGCACATCAGATAGCGGCGAGGTGTGGCTGCACGCGGGACGTTGCTCAAGTCGCGCTCCTCACGGTGGCGTTGGGCACGCACGCGGATCTCGTGCGTGCCCAAATGGTCCACGGTCGGGGCCCGCACCGCATGAACCGTACGGGTGGTTTACGGCCGCCCGCTCTCCTTCCACGGGTGCGCGCGTGAGACGATACGTTTCGCCTCACTTCCTCGCTACACTGCCCGCCATGACCACCCCCAGGACCCCCGACTCCACGCGCCGCAGCGAGCGTTCGCGCCGCGCGATCCTCGACGCCGCCCTGGAGCTCGTCGGCGAGACCGGTTACCAGAAGCTGACGATCGAGGCCATCGCCGCCCGGGCCGGCGTCGGCAAGCAGACGATCTACCGCTGGTGGCCGTCGAAGGCGTCCGTCCTGCTGGACGCCTTCCTGGCGCTCGGCGAGGACGCCGCGCAGGGCGAGTACGAGCTCCCCGACACGGGTGATCTGGAGGCGGATCTGAAGTCCGTGCTCCGGGCGACGGTGGACGAGCTGAACAGCCCGGTCTACGACGCGCCGGCCCGCGCCCTCGCCGCCGAGGGCGTGGTCAACGCGGAGCTGGGCGCGCAGTTCGTCTCGCTGGTCCTGGAGCCCCAGCTCCAGCTGTACGTCAAGCGGCTGCGCGCCGCGCAGGAGGCGGGCGGCGCCGACCCCGGCATCGACCCCCGGATCGCGCTGGAACTGCTGGTGGGGCCGCTCGCCCACCGTTGGATGCTCCGCACGCTCCCCCTGACGCACGAGTACGCCGACGCCGTCGTGGAGCTCGCCCTGCGCGGTATCGCGCCACGCTGAGCGGCCGGTCTCACACCCCCCGGGTACGTCCGGCGGTCACACCGGGAGCAGGATGGTGGCAGCATTGACCCCAGACCGCGGTCGAAGTGAGGGGATAGATGGAACGCAAGAGCAGATTCTCCCAATGGCTGCGCCGCTCCCGGAGTGGAGCGGGCGGCGCTACGGGCACGGGGGCGGCCACCGGAGCCGCCCGCGAGGAGCTGCTCCTGGCCGCGGCCGGCGCGGGTTTTCCCCTGGCCCCCGCCGCGCACCCCTCCGGGTACGGCTGTTCCTGCGAGCGCATCGGCTGTCCCACCCCGGGCCGCCATCCGGTGTCCTTCGCCTGGCAGACGCTGGCGACGACGGACGCCGACAAGGTGACGAAATGGCTGCGCGCGCAGCCCGAGGCGAACTTCGTCACCGCGACCGGCATCGCCCACGACGTCCTGGACGTCCCGGCCGAGGCCGGCCGGCAGGCGCTGGACCGGCTGACGGCGTCCGGCGTCGAGGTCGGCCCGGTGGCCACGGTCGCCCCCGACCGCATGCTCTTCTTCACCGCCACCCGCGGCACCCCGGACGACGAGGACGAGTGGTGGCCGTGCGAGCTCGACTGCCATCCCGAGACGATGGACGAGCATCCGGGGCTGCGCTGGCACTGCCGGGGCAGCTATGTGCTGCTGCCGCCGTCGCGTCTGCCGAACGATGAGCAGGTGGCGTGGCTGCTGGGGCCGGAGCGGCCGTTGCCGGATCCGCTGACGCTGCTCGAAGCGCTGACGGACGCGTGCGCGGCGTACGCGGGCGACAGCCCGCACGAGCCGGCGCCCTGGCCGATCGGGCGCTGAGACACGCGAACGCCGGGCGGGCTGGACCTTCGTCCAGCCCGCCCGGCGTTCGCGTACCGGGGCTAGGCGCGCTCGTCGGCCGTCACGGCCGCGTCCGTACGAGGAGCCGGTGCCGGTGCGGCCTTCCGGCCCGGGGCGAAGAAGACGGCCAGGGTCGGGACCAGATAGAGGGCCCAGACCGCCACCTGGAGCCACGTCGGGTCCGGCTGGAAGTTGAAGACGCCCTTGAGCAGGGTGCCGTACCAGCTGTCGACCGGGATCTGCGCGCTGATGTCGAACGCCTTCGAGCCCAGGCCCGGCAGGACGCCCGCCTCCTGGAGGTCGTGGAAGCCGTAGGCGAGCACGCCCGCCGCGACGACGATCAGCATGCCGCCGGTCCAGGTGAAGAACTTCGCCAGGTTGATCTTGAGGGCGCCCCGGTAGAACAGCCAGCCCAGCACCACGGCGGTCAGCAGGCCGAGCACGGCGCCCACGAGCGGCCGGACGCCGTCGTCCGTGGCCTGCACGGCCGTCCAGATGAACAGGGCCGTCTCCAGGCCCTCGCGCCCCACCGCCAGGAAGGCGGTGACCACCAGCGCGGTGGTGCCCATGGCGAGCGCCGCGTCCAGCTTGCCGTGCAACTCGGTCTTCAGGTGCCGCGCGGTGCGCCGCATCCAGAAGACCATCCACGTCACCAGGCCCACGGCGATGACCGAGAGGGAGCCGCCGAGCGCCTCCTGGGCCTCGAAGGTCATCGACTGCGAGCCGAACTGGAGCAGCGCGCCGAAGCCCATGCTCAGCAGCACGGCGACGGCGATGCCGAGCCAGACCGGCGGCAGCGCGTCCTTGCGCCCGGTCTTCACGAGGTAGGCGACGAGAATGCAGACGACCAGGCTGGCCTCCAGGCCCTCGCGCAGGCCGATCAGGTAGTTGCCGAACACGCGGCGTCCCCTTCTTCCTTGGACTTCAGTGCCGGACCGTGACTACGAGAAGAGCGCCTTGCCCCACCAGTCGTCCTTGTCCCGGACGCCCGGCGGCACGGCGAAGACGGCCGAACCGACGTGCTGGATGTACTCGTTGAGCGCGTCGTTGCGCGCCAGCTTCGTCTGCAGGGGCACGAAGCCGTCCCGGACGTCCCGCTGGTACGCGATGAAGAACAGGCCCGCGTCCAGCCGGCCGAGGCCGTCCGTGCCGTCGGTGAAGGAGTAGCCGCGGCGCAGGATCCGGATGCCGTTGTTGGAGTCCGGGTGGGCCAGGCGCACGTGCGCGTCGGGCTTCATCGCCTTCAGCACGGGCTCGTCGTGCTCGCGCTGCTTGCCGACCGGGGCGCCCTCGGCCTTGTCGCGCCCGAAGACGTCCTGCTGCTCCGACAGGGAGGTGCGGTCCCAGGTCTCGATCTGCATCCGGATGCGCCGGGCGACGAGGTAGGAGCCGCCGGTCATCCACGCCGGGCCCTCCTTGCCACCGACCCATACGTGCTTGTCGAGGGCCGCGGTGTCGGTGCCGGCGATGTTCCGGGTGCCGTCCTTGAAGCCCATCATGTTGCGCGGGGTCTGCGCGTCGGGCGTGGTCGAGGAGGTCTTGCCGAAGCCGAGCTGGGACCAGCGGATGGCCGCCCGGCCCATGGCGATGCGGGCCAGGTTGCGGATCGCGTGCACCGCGACCTGCGGGTCGTCCGCGCAGGCCTGGACGCACAGGTCGCCGCCGCTGCGGGCCGCGTCGAGATTGTCGCCGGGGAAGGCCGGGAGGTCGATCAGGGCGGCGGGGCGCCGGTCCTTCAGGCCGAAGCGGTCCTTGCCGTCCTTCTCGAAGAGGCCGGGGCCGACGCCGAAGGTCAGGGTGAGCCGGGAGGGCTTGAGGCCGAGAGCCTCGCCGGTGTCGTCCGGCGGCAGCTCGGCGTTGTCGCCGAACGCGCCGGCGCCGACCTCGTGCCCGGCGGTCATCCGCGCGGCGGCGGCCGTCCACTCCTGGAGGAGCTTGACCAGGGCGGCCCGGTCGGTGGTCGTCACGTCGAAGGCGGCGAAGTGCAGCCGGTCCTGCACGGCCGTGGCGATACCGGCCTGGTGGTCGCCGTAGAAGGGCACCGCGTCACCGGTGGAGGCGGCCGGCTCGGCGTCGTCGCCGATGCGCAGCGCGGCGACGGTGCCGCCCGCGGCGGCCGCGCCGAGCGCGAGGCCCGCGCCGCCCCAGCCGAGGACGGAGCGGCGGGAGAGCCCCGCCCTGGGCTTCCCGTCGGAAGCCGGGGCTATGCCGGTGGTGTCGGTGGTCTCGCTCATCGAAGGTCCCCCTCTTACTTCGCGACGGCGCCGGCGAGCTTGGACAGCGGCTCGGACAGGGCGTTGACGGCGTCCGACAGCTTCTTGCGGTCGTCCTTGCCCACGGTGTCGTAGGACGTGAAGCCGTCGCCGTCGCGGTAGCCGTCGAGGGCCTTCTTCACTGCGGCGAACTGCTTGTCGAGCTCGGTGGTCAGCGCGGCGTCGTTCTTGGCGGCGACCGGCTTCAGCAGCTCGTACGCCTTCTCGGCGCCGTCGACGTTGGCCTCGAAGTCGGCCAGGTCGGTGTGGCTGTAGCGCTCCTCCTCGCCGGTGATCTTGTTCTTGTAGACCTCGTCGAGGAGTTCCTTGGCGCCGTTGGCCATGCTCGTCGGGGTGATCTCGGCGGTGCCGACGCGCTTCTGCCAGTCCTTGAGGTCGGTGATCAGCTGGTCGGCGAGCTTCTTGTCGTCGTCGGAGATCTGCTTGGCGTCCCAGAGGGACTTCTCCAGCTTGTGCCAGCCCGTCCAGTTCTGGCCCTGCTCCAGGCCGTCCTCGCGGACGTCGACCTTGGGGTCGATGTCGCCGAAGGACTCGGCGACCGGCTCGGTGCGCTCCCAGCCGGTGCGGGAGGGGGCGTAGAGCTTCCGGGCCTCGTCGAGGTTGCCGGCCTTGATCGCGTCGGCGAACTTCTGGGCCACCGGGAGGGTTTCGTCGGCCTGCTGCTGGGCGTACGCGCGGTAGGCGGCGACGGCCTTGTCCAGCTCCGGGTTCGCCTTCTTCTCCGTGCCGCCGCCGGTCACGGTGATCTTCTGGCGGATGCCGTCGCCCTTCATGCCGGGCTTGCAGGCGATTTCGTACGAGCCCGCCTTGATCTCTGCGGTGATCTCCGCCTTGGTGGACGGGCCTATGTTCTCGCGCTCAGTAATGATCTTGTCGTTGTCGCCGTAGACGTAGACCTCGGTGACCTTCGAGCCCTTGTTCTCGACCTGGATCTTGACGTGACCGGCCGGGAACGACGTCTTCGAGACCTCGCACTTGTCGTCCGAGGCGGTCACCCGGACCGCGTCGGCGTCCTTGGCGTCCGACTTCTCGGAGCACCCGGTCACGGCGGTCAGGGCCGCGGCCGCGGCGATGGCGGTGACGACGGAGGAGCGGAGGACACGCATGACGGGCTCCAGGCATGCTCAGGAGGGCGGACGGAACATGGCCGAAAGGACATGGCCGAATTAGGCCGCCCTAACTTATCTGAGGCTTGCCTACCCTGTTCCCCCGTCGGCGCGTGATTCTGCTCTCACGAGGCAAAATCTCGTCACCCACACCTCTTGATCAACAATCGCCCCTGGTGCGCCGCAAGATCAATTCGCCTTTCGGCCGCCGATTGCGGTGACCGTTTATCGGCCCGGGAGCCCGGGGGTCCCCCGGGCTCGGCTACGCGCTCAGCGGAAACTCCTCGCCGAGTTCCCGGAAGACCGCCGTGTTGAGCGCGAAGGCGTGCTTGCACTCCTCCACCACGCGCTGCTTCTCCAGCTCGTCCACCGGCAGCGCGTCCAGCAGCGCGCGGTACTCGCGCTTGAAGGCGGCCGGGTTGGGGATGGCCTCGAAGACGTAGAACCGCACGCCGTCGCCCTTGCGCGTGAACCCCCAGGTCTTCTCCGCGGTGCCCCGGATGAGCTGGCCGCCGGAGAGGTCGCCGAGGTAGCGGGTGTAGTGGTGGGCGACGTACCCGGCGGGCCAGTCCCGCGCGCACTCCTCGATCCGCGCGGCGTACGCGGCGGTGGCCGGCAGCGGCTGGAGCCCGCGGCGCCAGCCGGGCCCGCCCAGATGGGCCAGATCGCGCTCCAGCTGCCCGGTGCGGGCCAGCTCCGGCCGTATGAACGGCCCCGCGACGGGATCGGCGGCGAGGGCGGCCGAGGCCGACTCCAGGGCGCGGTAGACGAACCACAGCTGCTCGGTGTACCGCCGGTAGGCCGCCACGCCCAGACGGCCGCCCAGCATGTCGCTCATGAACGACGAGCTCTCGGCCTCGGTGTGCTGGGCGTGCGAGGCGGTGCGGATCAGCGTGGAGAACGGGGTCGGGGCGGACGCGTCCAAGGCGGACCTCCGGGGCCGAGGGGGGCGGACGGGCCGGACGCTGTCCCGCGTACCGGCCTGGTGCAAGAGGTTCCCGACGAGCTGTCGGGAAAAACCTCGCGCCGCCCCGCGGCCGGGCTACGGGAGGGTCAGGATCTCCGCGCCGGTGTCCGTCACCACCAGGGTGTGCTCGAACTGGGCCGTCCGCTTGCGGTCCTTCGTGACGACCGTCCAGCCGTCGTCCCACATGTCGTACTCGTACGTGCCCAGCGTGAGCATCGGCTCGATGGTGAACGTCATGCCGGGCCGGATGAGCGTGTCGTGGTGCGGGCTGTCGTAGTGGGGGACGATCAGGCCGGAGTGGAACGACGAGTTGATCCCGTGCCCGGTGAAGTCGCGCACGACGCCGTAGCCGAAGCGCTTGGCGTACGACTCGATGACCCGCCCGATGATGTTGATCCGGCGCCCGGGCCTGACCGCCTTGATGGCCCGGGCGAGCGCCTCGCGGGTGCGCTCGACCAGCAGCCGCGACTCCTCGTCCACGTCGCCGCAGAGGTAGGTGGCGTTGTTGTCGCCGTGCACCCCGCCGATGTAGGCGGTCACGTCGAGGTTCACGATGTCGCCGTCGCGCAGGACAGTGGAGTCCGGGATGCCGTGGCAGATGACCTCGTTGACCGACGCGCACAGCGACTTGGGGAAGCCGCGGTAGCCGAGCGTGGACGGGTAGGCGCCGTGGTCGCACATGTACTCGTGCGCGACCCGGTCCAGCTCGTCCGTCGTCACACCGGGCTCGATGAGCTTGGCCGCCTCCTCCATCGCCCGCGCGGCGATGCGCCCGGCGATCCGCATCCGCTCGATCGTTTCGGCGTCCTGGACCTCGGGGCCGGTGTACGGGGTGGGGGCGTCCTTGCCGACGTACTCCGGCCGGCGGATGGACGCGGGCACGGAACGGGTGGGGGAGAGTCTCCCCGGGACGAGAAGCGACTGGCCAGACATGTCAGCGAGTGTAGTCAGACCCCGTCGGGGAGCATGGGGTGAGCAGGGAGGAGACGCGATGGCACTGTTCAAGCGGCGTCAGGCCGGAAAACCGGGACCAGGGTGCGGTCGGGCCCGCGCGAAGTGCGGTGGCGGACCGAGGAGTTGCGACTCTCACCATACGCATGACTTGGTCGCCTGACAAAGTCATTC
>NZ_JBFAPH010000023.1:0-35646 GCF_040675635.1 Streptomyces sp. NPDC049577 | reverse complement strand
CTGGCCGCCGGCGCGGTCGCGGCGGCCGCGGCCGGGGCGCTGCTGCTGACGGGCGGCAAGAAGAAGGACGAGCCGTCCGCCCACGGCGGCAGCTCGCCGTCCGCCGAGTCCGAGGTGCCCATCCCCTCGGACCCGCGCGAGGTCATCGCCAGCGCCAAGACCGACCGGGCGCCGCTGACCCCGGAAACGTTCTTCCCCGACGCCAAGCCGGGCACCTTCGAGCGCGTCGCCCTGGACACCACCGACGTCTGCGGCACGGTGACCCAGAACGGCCTGGGCCCGATGCTGACCACCGGCGGCTGCCGCAAGCTGCTGCGCGCCACATACGTGCGTGACGGGGTCGCGGTCACCGTCGGCGTCGCCGTCTTCGACACCAAGGCCGCCGCCGACAAGGCCAAGGCGCAGGCCAAGGGCAATGTCGCCGCCCTGCCGGCCCCCGGCGCCAAGCCGTTCTGCCAGGGCCCCGCCTGCCAGACCAGCGCGAACGCCGAGGGCCGCTACGCCTACTTCACCGTCGCCGGGTACGCCAACGGCTCCGCCGTGAAGGCCGGCGACGCCAAGGTGCTGGGCGCCGCCCGGGACGCGGCCGACTACACCTTCAAGCGCATCGTGGCGCGCGGCGAGGCCGCTGCGGGCAAGTCCGCCGGCTCTGCCTCGCCCTCCGCGTCGTAGGCGGGAAGCCGGTCGCGGGGAGCTACTCCTCGCCCTCGTCCGTGTCGCCCGCCTCGCCGCCCTCCGGCGCGGGGCCGGCGGAGCGGTCGGACGGGGCCGGGGGCGGCGTCTCGGTCCGCTTCAGCTGCTCCACCTTCGCCACCTGCGCCCGCACCAGCCGGTCGGGGATCTCCACGGCCGCCGGATCGGACAGATGCGTGGCGAAGAACATCGCCAGGACGTTCCCGGTCCGCACGACCGTGACCAGGCTCGGCGCCCTCTCGGCCGCGTTCTCCAGCCGGTAGGCCACGGCTTCGTCCCCCAGCCGCGGCGCCGGCAGCGTACGGACCGCCCGGAACGTCTGCGCCTGGCCCTCCCCCGTCCGCATCCGGAAGCCGCCCCCGCAGGCCCCGGCGGCCTCGCGCAGCTGCCGCAGCGTGGTCCGGGCGTCCTCGCCCCGGTAGGCGGAGACCCGGATGGTGCCGAGCAGGCCCTCGAAGCCCCGGTCCCGCGAACCCCGGGCGAAGGTGTTGACCACCGATGCCTCCGGCACCGGCTGCGGCTGCGAGCCCAGCGCCACCACCAGCGGCCGGCACGCGGCCGCCGGCGTGCTGGGCCGACCGGACCCGGCCGTGCCCGGGGACGCCTTCTCGATCAGCAGCCCCGGCACCTCCGACGGGCCCAGCTCGGCACGGCGCAACTGGCCGTCACGGAGCGTGCGCACCGTACGGACCGCGCGCCCCTCGTCCTTGCCCTCCGGGCCCCCGCCGGCGCCCTCCCCGTCCCCCGCGCAACCGGCCGCCGACAGTGCCAGCAGCACGGCGGCGCCGGAGAACGCCAGCGCTCTCGCCTTCACGTACCCCAGCCTCCCGCCGACCGCGATGTGACCGATTGCGATGTGACCGAGGCCACAATGTAGGCTCTCCAGGCAACCGAAATCCCTTCCAACGGTCTTAACCGACGGATCGGACCACGCACAACGAGGCGCGCGGCACCGACCAGCAGGCCGGATGACCCGCGACACCGAACACCAGGCTCGGGGGAAGGACGGACACGTGCCGCATCCGCGGCCGGACACCGCCATGAAGATCTCTTTCCTTTTGCAGAACGCCTACGGCATCGGCGGCACGATCCGCTCCACGTTCAACGTCGCGAGCGCGCTCGCCGAACGGCACGACGTGGAGATCGTGTCGACCCTCAGAACCGGAAAGACGCCCAGACTCCCCCTCAACCGCAAGGTCAGGCTGGTCAACCTCATCGACCGGCGGCCCGAGGAGGGCGCCGACCTCGGCGACCCGCTGCTGGACCGGGAGAGCGCCTACATCCCCACCAAGGAGGCGACGGGCGCGCACTTCAGCGCCCTGACCGACGAACGAGTCAAGGCGCACCTCGCCGAGACCGACGCCGACGTCGTCATCGCCACCCGCCCGGGCCTGGTGATGTACCTCGCCGAGTTCGGCTCCGACCGCTACCTGCGCATCGGCCAGGAGCACCGGATCTACGGCACCCACGAGCCGAACATCCGCGCCCACCAGGACGCCGCCATCCCGCACCTAGACGCGCACACCACCGTCTCCGAGGCCGACGCCAGGACCCACCGGGAGCAGTTCCCGGACGTCAAGACGAAGATCGTCTGCCTGCCGAACGCCGTGCCGCCCTCCGAGGTCGAGCCCGCCGACAGCTCGGTCAAGCTCGTCGTCGCCGCCGGCCGCCTCATCCCGGTCAAGCGCTACGACCTGCTGATCGCCGCCTGGGCCACGGTCGCCGCCGCCCACCCGGACTGGAAGCTCCGCCTCTACGGCCGCGGCCCCGAGCAGGCCAAGCTGCGCGCCCAGATCGACGAGCTCGGCCTCACCGAGTCGATCACCATGATGGGCGCCCACTCCCCCATCGAGACCGAGTGGGCCAAGGGCTCCATCGCCGCCGTGACCTCCCGCGAGGAGTCCTTCGGCATGACGATCGTCGAGGCCATGCAGTGCGGCGTCCCGGTCGTCGCCACCGACTGCCCGCACGGCCCCGGCGAGATCATCACCGACGGCAAGGACGGCCTGCTCGTCCCCGTCGGCGACAGCGACGGCATCGCCAAGGGCCTGCTCAAGCTGATCGAGGACGAGGAGCTGCGCCGCACCATGGGCGCCGCCGCCCGCGTCTCCGCGCAGCGCTACTCCCCCGAGCGGATGGCCGACGGCTACGAGCGGCTCATCGAGAGCCTCGGCGGCCCCCGCACCGCGCCGGCCACGGCCCCCGCCGCGACGACGGCCCCCGAGCCCGCCCAGGCCCCGGCCGTCCCGCTGAGCCGCAAGCTGCGCCGCACCGCCGGCAAGATCCTCCGCCCGCTGCGCCGCCCGGTCGCCAAGCCGGCCAAGGAGCCGGTCAAGACCGTCCTGAAGGACATCGTCGTCCGCAAGCCGCTGCGACCCGTCGCGTCCTGCCGCGTCGACGCCCACGGCAACATCGTCGTCTCCGTCCAGGACAAGGGCCTCTCCGGGGAACAGCTCTCCCTGACGGTCACCCGCCGCAAGGAGGGCAAGCCGCTCAGCGTGCCGCTCACGCCCCCCGCCGAGCGGGGCGCGCCCTGGACCGCCGTCCTCGACCGCGCCATGCTGCGCCTGGGCGAGGGCCGCTGGGACCTGCACATCGTCCGGGCCGACGACAAGGCCCGCCGCCGCGTCGTCTCCCACCTCGCCGAGGGCCGCGGCCTGCTCACCCTCCGGCCCCTGCCGGGCTCCCCCTTCACCTGGTGGGCCCCCTACCCGACGGCCGACGGCTACCTCGCCATCCGCGCCTGGAACCGCCCGGCCCACGCGGAGGCGGACTCGATCCGGGCCGGCGAGGACTCCCTGACGGTGGACGCGACGCTGTACGGCGCCGAGCTGGCCGGGGACGCCACGCCGGTCGTCGTGGCGACGCCGCGCGGGGAGGGCGCGTCCGAGCTGACGCTCGACGCGGAGGTCCTCTCCCCGACCGAGCTCCGCTTCACCGCGCCCTACGACCGCCTCCACGCGGCCCGGGCCGGCGACGAGAGCACGACGTGGGACCTGGCCCTGCGGCCCGCGGCCGACGCGGAACCGATCCGGATCGGCCGCATCATCGGCGACATCGTGGACCGCAACAAGACGGACCTGTACCCGACGGTGGGCGGGGTCCGCCCGTACCTGACGATGGCGAGCGACCTGGCCGTCAACCTGCCGGCGGTGGCTGAGGCGTAACGCAGAATGCCGGACGGGCCGACTTTGTCAGCCCGTCCGGCATTTGCGGACACGTGGCGCAGCCGCGTGCTCAGCAGCAACCGCGCCCCGGAAGCGTCCGCTTGTTCCGCGCGGCGAGGTTCCGCGCAGCGAGGTCCTCGTCCGCCGGATACCCGACCTCCTCCAGCGTCAGCCCGTGCGGCCGCACCACGTGCACCGCGGAGTCCCGCACGCCGGCGGCCAGCACCTGGCCCGGCCAGTCCACCGGCCGGTGCCCGTCGCCGACGAACAGCAGCGCGCCCACCAGCGACCGCACCATGTTGTGGCAGAACGCGTCCGCCCGCACCGTCGCCGTGATGACACCCGACTCGTCACGCTGCCAGCTCAGCCGCTGGAGCGTGCGGATCGTCGTCGCGCCCTCGCGCCGCTTGCAGTACGCCGCGAAGTCGTGCTCGCCGAGCAGCGCCTGCGAGGCGGCGTTCATCGCGTCGACGTCCAAGGGCCAGTCGTGCCACAGCACATGACCCCGCAACAGCGGGTCGACCCCGCCCGGGTGGTCGACGACCCGGTACGCGTAGCGCCGCCAGATCGCCGAGAAGCGCGCGTTGAACCCCGCCGGAGCCGGCTCGGCCTTCCAGACGCGGACGTCGTGCGGCAGCCGGCCCGCCAGCCGGCGCAGCAGCTTGTCCTGGTGCTCGGCCCACAGCTCGGCCGGCAGGTCCACGTGCGCGACCTGGCCGCGCGCGTGCACGCCGGCGTCCGTCCGGCCGGCGACCGTCAGCTCGAACGTCTCCTTGGACCGGGTCACGGTCCGGATCGCGTCCTCCAGCTCCCCCTGCACCGTGCGCCGGCCCTCGCGCTGCTTCGCCCAGCCGGAGAAGTCCTTGCCGTCGTACGACAGGTCCAGCCGCACCCGCACGAAGCCGGGCTCCACCTCGTCACTCACCCAGAGTTCCTTCCACAGAATGCGGGACGGGCCCGCCCCCGAAGCAGGGAGCGGGCCCGTCCGTACACACGCGTCAGACGCGTCAGGCGTCCTTCGACTCCTCGGCCGGAGCCTCGGCGGCAGCCTCGGACTCCTTGACCGCGCGCTTGGCGGCGGCCTCGGCCTCGGCGACGGTCGCCTTCTTGGCGATCTCGCCCTCGACCAGCTCGATCACGGCCATGGGCGCGTTGTCGCCACGGCGGTTACCGATCTTGGTGATGCGGGTGTAGCCACCCGGACGCTCGGCGTAGCGCGGAGCGATCTCGGTGAAGAGGACGTGCACGACGCCCTTGTCCGTGATCGTCTGCAGCACCTGGCGACGGTTGTGGATGTCGCCCTTCTTCGCCTTGGTGATCAGGCGCTCGGCGACCGGACGCAGGCGGCGGGCCTTGGCCTCGGTCGTCGTGATGCGGCCGTGCTCGAAGAGCGACTTGGCGAGGTTCGCCAGCAGAAGCTTCTCGTGCGCGGCGCTGCCGCCGAAACGGGCACCCTTGGTGGGACGCGGCATTGGCGTTTCTCCTTGTTCTCTGCACCGGCCGTATCAGGTACCGATGTCAGTATCCGAGCAGGCGGTCGCCTGTCGGAGACCCGCGCCCCCGAAGGGGCGCGGGGAACTGCGCGACCAGCCGAAGCCGGCCCGCAGCCGAAAACCGATCAGTACTGCTCGGTCTCCACGAACCCGGCGTCCGCGTCGTCGTCGGCGCCGAAGGCGTCGGCGGCGGCGGTCGGGTCGAATCCGGGCGGGCTGTCCTTGAGCGCCAGGCCCATGCCGGCCAGCTTCGCCTTGACCTCGTCGATCGACTTCGCACCGAAGTTGCGGATGTCGAGCAGGTCGGCCTCGGAACGGGCGACGAGCTCACCCACGGAGTGGATGCCCTCGCGCTTGAGGCAGTTGTAGGACCGAACGGTGAGCTCGAGCTCCTCGATCGGCAGCGCCAGGTCGGCGGCCAGGGCGGCGTCCGTCGGGGACGGGCCCATGTCGATGCCCTCGGCGTCGATGTTGAGCTCGCGGGCCAGACCGAACAGCTCGACCAGGGTCTTACCGGCGGACGCCATGGCGTCACGCGGGCGCATGGCCTGCTTGGTCTCGACGTCGACGATCAGCTTGTCGAAGTCGGTGCGCTGCTCGACACGGGTCGCCTCGACCTTGTAGGTGACCTTGAGCACCGGCGAGTAGATGGAGTCGACCGGGATACGGCCGATCTCCTGGCCCACCTGCTTGTTCTGGACGGCGGAGACGTAGCCGCGACCGCGCTCGACGGTCAGCTCCATCTCCAGCTTGCCCTTGGCGTTCAGGGTCGCCAGGACCAGGTCGGGGTTGTGCACCTCGACACCGGCCGGCGGGGCGATGTCCGCGGCGGTGACCAGGCCCGGGCCCTGCTTGCGCAGGTACATCACGACCGGCTCGTCGTGCTCCGAGGAGACGACCAGCTGCTTGATGTTCAGGATGAGGTCGGTGACGTCCTCCTTGACGCCCGGCACGGTGGTGAACTCGTGCAGAACGCCGTCGATGCGGATGGACGTGACCGCCGCACCCGGGATCGAGGAGAGGAGCGTACGACGCAGGGAGTTGCCGAGGGTGTAGCCGAAGCCCGGCTCCAGCGGCTCGATGACGAACCGGGAACGGAACTCGTCCACGACCTCTTCGGTCAGGGAGGGGCGCTGAGCGATCAGCATGTGTGGATCAGATCCTTCAGTCGTGGGCGCCCGCTATTTGACGCCCGTCTGTACTGCAAGGGTACGGGCGGCACGGCCCGAAAGGCCGTACCGCCCGACTGCCGTATGTGGGGGACAACCCCCACGCCCCCGGCCGAGGGCACCGGCAATACCGCGGGAAGCGGCCGGCGTCAGACGCGGCGGCGCTTCGGCGGACGGCAGCCGTACTGCGAGTCTGCGGGGGATGACCCCCGCACCCCCAGCCGACCGCCTGCCCGGCTTCAGCGCAGCGTCAGACGCGGCGGCGCTTCGGCGGACGGCAGCCGTTGTGCGGGGTGGGGGTGACGTCCTGGATCGAACCGACCTCGAGGCCCGTGGCCTGGAGGGAGCGGATCGCGGTCTCACGGCCGGAGCCGGGACCCTTGACGAAGACGTCGACCTTGCGCATGCCGTGCTCCTGCGCGCGGCGGGCGGCCGACTCGGCGGCCATCTGCGCGGCGAAGGGGGTGGACTTGCGCGAGCCCTTGAAACCGACGTGACCGGCGGAGGCCCAGGAGATCACGTTGCCCGTGGGGTCGGTGATCGAAACGATGGTGTTGTTGAACGTGCTCTTGATGTGCGCGTGGCCGTGAGCGACGTTCTTCTTTTCCTTGCGGCGCACCTTCTTGGCAGCGCCCTGACGACCCTTGGGGGGCATCTATCTCTCCTACGGGAGGTGGTCGGTCCTACAGCGAAGACCGCTGACGAGCGTCCTGCTGCGGACTACTTCTTGCCCGGCTTCTTCTTGCCGGCGATCGCGCGACGCGGGCCCTTGCGGGTGCGGGCGTTGGTGCTGGTGCGCTGACCGTGGACGGGCAGGCCACGGCGGTGACGCAGACCCTGGTAGCAGCCGATCTCGACCTTGCGGCGGATGTCGGCCTGGATCTCGCGACGGAGGTCACCCTCGGTCTTGACGTTGGCGTCCACGTACTCGCGGATCTTGACCAGGTCCTCTTCGGTCAGGTCACGAACGCGGGTGTTCGGGTTCACGCCGGTGGCGGCCAGCGTCTGCTGGGAGAGGGTCCGGCCGATGCCGAACACGTAGGTGAGGGCGACCTCCACGCGCTTGTCGCGCGGGATGTCAACACCGGAAACGCGTGCCATTCAATGGCTCCAGTTGTCTGTCGGAGGTCTTCCGCAGTACCGCTCCCGAAAGCCGCCACTCCTGCGAGGGAGCGAGGTACTCACCGGGTCCCCGGCCTCCGACCGGGGGTGTCGCCCTCCGTCATAGAGAGGGACGGGTCCTGCGTATGTACATGTGTTTCGTGCGTCGCGCGAAGAAACCGCGAAAGTGCGGGGTCTGCGTCAGCCCTGGCGCTGCTTGTGGCGCAGGTTGTCGCAGATGACCATGACCCGGCCGTGACGGCGGATCACCTTGCACTTGTCGCAGATCTTCTTGACGCTCGGCTTGACCTTCATGGGATGTGAGGTTCTCCGGGTCAGTGCCACCGCCCCGCCGGAACGGAGCCGGGCAAGATCTACTTGTAGCGGTAGACGATCCGACCGCGCGTGAGGTCATACGGGGAGAGCTCCACGACGACCCGGTCATCCGGAAGGATGCGGATGTAGTGCATCCGCATCTTGCCGCTGATGTGCGCGAGGACCTTGTGACCGTTCTGGAGCTCCACCTTGAACATTGCGTTCGGCAGAGACTCGATCACGGTGCCCTCAATCTCGATGGCACCTTGCTTCTTGGCCACGCTTCGCCTTTCGAATCGGCTACCTTGATCGACTCCTGTGTTTCGCACCCCCGTACGGTCGCGGGCATGCGGATATACGAGAGCCGACGCATCAGTCTACGTCAGGGCAACCGGAAAGACTAATCCAGGTCTCGTGCCCCGCCGAGAAGATCCTTAAGCTGCGGTCATCCGAGGGGATCCGGCGCCGCCGTCACGCCCAGCTCGGCGAGCTTGGCCCGGCCGCCGTCCGGAGCCGTCAGCACGAGCGGGCCCTCCTCCGTCAGGGCCACGGAGTGCTCCCAGTGGGAGGACCAGGTCAGGTCGTCCGTGAGGACCGTCCACTCGTCCTCCAGAACGTGCGTACGAGGCGTACCGAGGCTGACCATGGGCTCGATCGCGATGCAGAAGCCCGGGACCAGCTTGGGGCCCTTGCCGCGCTTGCGGGAGACGTAGTTCAGCAGGTGCGGGTCCATGTGCATCTCGGAGCCGATGCCGTGCCCGCCGTAGTCCTCGATGATCCCGTACCGGCCGCTCGCCGGGCGGGGCTGGCGGCGGATGTAGCCCTCGATGGCCTTGGAGAGGTCCACCAGGCGATTGCCGTTCCGCACCGCCGCGATGCCGGCCCACATGGACTCCTCGGTCACCCGGGAGAGCTCGCGCAGCTCCGCGGAGTGACCGCCGCCGACGAAGGCGGTGATCGCGGCGTCCGCGTGCCAGCCGTCGATGATCGCGCCGGCGTCGATCGAGATGATGTCGCCGTCCTTCAGGACCGTCTCCGCGGACGGGATGCCGTGGACGACGACCTCGTTCACCGAGGTGCAGATCGTCGCCGGGAACCCTCCGTAACCGAGGAAGTTCGACTTGGCACCGTGCTCGGCGAGCACCTTGCGCGCCACGTCGTCGAGGTCCTTGGTGGTCGCGCCGGGCACGGCCGCCTCCCGGGTCGCCGCGTGGATGGCGGCGACCACCAGCCCCGCCTCGCGCATCTTCGCGATCTGCTCCGGGGTCTTGATCTCCACCATGGACACTCTCCGTTCCGGTACGACAACTGCTTGGACAAACACTACGGCCGCGATGCCCCGGGGGGCATCGCGGCCGTGGTCCGACGCGCTCCTTACGGCCTCGCGAAGGAGCGATCGGGACGACTAACGCTCGAGCGCCTCCATGGCGCGCTGCGTGACCTCGGCGACCTTGCCGAGTGCCGAGATCGTCACCACCAGGCCCTGGGCCTTGTAGTAGTCGATGATCGGCTCGGTCTGCGTGTGGTAGACCTCCAGGCGCTCCCGGACGGTCTCCTCGCTGTCGTCCTCCCGCTGGTACAGCTCGCCGCCGCAGATGTCGCAGACACCCTCGGCCTTCGGCGGGTTGTACACCACGTGGAAGATGTGGCTGCTGTCCTTGCGGCACATCCGGCGGCCGGCGATCCGCTTGACGACCTCGTCCTCCGGGACCTCCAGGTCCAGGACGGCGTCGAGCTGCATGCCGTCCGCCTTGAGGATCTCGTCCAGCGCCTCGGCCTGAACGAGGTTGCGCGGGAAGCCGTCCAGCAGGAAGCCGCCCTCGGCGTCCGCCTGCTCCATGCGGTCCTTGGCCATCCCGATGGTGACCTCGTCCGGCACCAGCTGGCCGGCACGCATGTATTCCTGGGCCTTCTGGCCGAGCGGGGTGCCCTGGCTGATGTTCGCCCGGAACAGGTCACCCGTCGAGATGTGCGGGATCGCGAGATTCTTGGCCAGGTACGCGGCCTGCGTACCCTTGCCGGCGCCGGGCGGCCCGACGAGGACGATTCGCATCAGCGGAGGAACCCTTCGTAGTTGCGCTGCTGAAGCTGGCTCTCGATCTGCTTCACAGTCTCCAGACCGACACCCACGATGATCAGGATGCTGGTTCCCCCGAACGGGAAGTTCTGGTTTGCGTTGAGTGTGACCAGTGCCACGGTGGGCACCAGAGCGATCAGACCCAGGTACAGCGAGCCGGGCCAGGTGATGCGGTTGAGCACATAGCTCAAGTACTCCGCGGTGGGCCGGCCCGCCCGGATACCCGGGATGAACCCACCATACTTCTTCATGTTGTCGGCAACTTCCTCGGGGTTGAAGGAGATGGCGACGTAGAAGAAGGCGAAGAACACGATCAGCAGGAAGTACGCGGTGATGTAGACCGGGTGGTCACCCTTGACCAGGTTGGCCTGCACCCACGTCGCCCAGCCGGCCTTCGATCCGGTGAACTGCACCAGCAGCGCCGGGATGTAGAGCAGCGACGAGGCGAAAATGACCGGAATCACACCCGCCTGGTTCACCTTCAGCGGGATGTAGGTCGAGGTGCCGCCGTAGGACCGGCGGCCGATCATGCGCTTGGCGTACTGCACGGGGATCCGGCGCTGAGCCTGCTCGACGAAGACCACGAGCGCGACCATGGCCAGACCGCAGAGGATCACCAGGCCGAATTCCAGCCAGCCGCCCATCAGCTTGCCCTGCAGCTTGATGCCCCACAGCGCGCTCGGGAAGCCGGCGGCGATCGAGGTGAACATCAGGATCGACATGCCGTTGCCGATGCCGCGGTCGGTGATGAGCTCACCGAGCCACATGATCAGGGACGTGCCCGCGGTCATCGTGACGACCATGACGATCGTGGTGAAGATCGACTGGTTCGGGACGATCTGGTTGCCGACCGTGCAGTTGCCGAAGAGGGCACCGTTGCGCGCGGTGGCCACCAGGCCGGTGCCCTGGAGCACGGCGAGCGCGACGGTCAGATAGCGCGTGTACTGCGTGATCTTGGCCTGGCCGGTCTGGCCCTCCTTCTTGAGGGCTTCCAGCCGCGGAATGACGACGGTGAGCAGCTGCAGGATGATGCTCGCCGTGATGTACGGCATGATCCCGAGCGCGAAGATCGTGATCTGCAGCAGTGCACCACCGCTGAACATGTTCACGAGGCCGAAAAGGCCCGCCCCGCTCTTGGCCTGGTCCATGCACGTCTGGACGTTGCGGTAGTCGACACCGGGCACGGGCACATGCGCACCCAGCCGGAAGAGCACCATGATGCCCAACGTGAACAGCAGCTTCTTGCGCAGGTCGGGCGTCTTGAACGCCCGGGCGAACGCGGTGAGCACGGTGCCTCCTGCGCCTCTCACGCAGCCACGTGAGAGGTGACGGTCTTGAAGGATCGACGAAAACTTGACGGGTTGACGGTCAACGCCCGCACGGGCACAGGCCAGGGCGGACGGTAACAGTGCACGCCACCTTACCGGCGACCGTGCCCCCCTTGGAACGACCAACCGGGGATGCCCCTTGTGGGACATCCCCGGTTGTCAGATCAACGAACTCAGACGAGCTCGGTGACGGTGCCGCCGGCGGCGGCGATCTTCTCCTTGGCGGAGCCGGAGACGGCGTCGACCGTCACCTGCAGCGCCACGGAGATCTCGCCCTGGCCCAGGACCTTGACGAGCTCGTTCTTGCGAACGGCGCCCTTGGCGACCAGGTCGGCCACCGTGACCTCGCCACCCTGCGGGTAGAGCGCGGCCAGCTTCTCCAGGTTCACGACCTGGAACTGCTTGTGGGCGGGGTTCTTGAAGCCCTTCAGCTTCGGAAGGCGCATGTGGAGGGGCATCTGCCCACCCTCGAAGCGCTCCGGAACCTGGTAGCGGGCCTTCGTACCCTTGGTACCACGACCGGCCGTCTTACCCTTCGAGCCCTCACCACGACCGACACGGGTCTTGGCGGTCTTGGCTCCCGGGGCGGGACGGAGGTTGTGGACCTTCAGCGGGTTGCTCTCCGCCATGTCAGTCGACCTCCTCGACCGTGACGAGGTGGCGGACGGTGTGCACCATGCCGCGGATCTCGGGACGGTCCTCCTTGACAACCACGTCGTTGATCTTCTTCAGACCAAGCGAACGCAGGGTGTCGCGGTGGTTCTGCTTGCTGCCGATGTAGGACTTGACCTGCGTGACCTTGAGACGAGCCATTACGCACCCGCCCCTGCACGCGCCCGCAGCAGAGCGGCGGGAGCCACGTCCTCCAGCGGCAGACCACGACGGGCGGCGATCTCCTCGGGACGCTGCAGTCCCTTGAGGGCCTCCACCGTGGCGTGCACGATGTTGATCGGGTTCGAAGAACCGAGCGACTTCGACAGGATGTCGTGGACGCCGGCGCACTCGAGCACCGCACGCACCGGACCACCGGCGATAACACCGGTACCCGGGGTGGCGGGCTTGAGCAGCACGACACCGGCCGCCTTCTCGCCCTGAATCGGGTGCGGGATGGTGCCCTGGATCCGGGGGACCTTGAAGAAGTTCTTCTTGGCCTCTTCCACGCCCTTGGCGATGGCAGCCGGAACTTCCTTGGCCTTGCCGTAACCGACACCGACCGTGCCGTCACCGTCGCCCACCACGACCAGCGCGGTGAAGCTGAAGCGGCGACCACCCTTGACAACCTTGGCGACGCGGTTGATCGCGACTACGCGCTCAACGTACGCGGTCTTCTCGGCGGCAGCGCCACCGTCACGGCCCTTCCGGTCCCGCCGCTCGCCGCCACCGGCGCCGCCACCGCGGCGCTGGGGTCCAGCCATTGGAATTACCTCTCTCTGTTACGTCCGCTAGCTCCGGAACCGGGGCTTAGAACTTCAGCCCGGCTTCGCGGGCGGCGTCCGCCAGAGCGGCGATGCGCCCGGCGTACTGGTTGCCACCGCGGTCGAACACGACGGCCTCGACACCGGCGGCCTTGGCACGCTCGGCAACCAGGGCGCCGACCTTCTTGGCCTGGGCGCTCTTGTCGCCCTCGCCACCGCGGATCGACGCGTCCAGGTGCGACGCCGACGCCAGGGTGTGACCCTTGATGTCGTCGATCACCTGGGCGGTGATGCCACGGTTCGAACGCGTCACGACGAGGCGCGGGCGCTCGGCCGTACCGGAGATGTTCTTCCGGATGCGGATGTGGCGGCGGGCCTTGGCGGCGCGCTTGTACGCGTCACCCTTGGCGATCTTCACACCGTATGCCATGGCTTACTTACCCGCCTTTCCGACCTTGCGGCGGATGACTTCGCCCTCGTACTTGACGCCCTTGGCCTTGTACGGGTCGGGCTTCCGCAGCTTGCGGATGTTAGCGGCGACCTCGCCGACCTTCTGCTTGTCGATGCCCTCGACCGAGAACTTGGTCGGGGACTCCACCTTGAAGGTGATGCCCTCGGGGGCCTCGATCAGGATCGGGTGGCTGTAGCCGAGGGAGAACTCCAGGTTGGAGCCCTTGGCGACAACGCGGTAACCGACACCGCTGATCTCGAGCTTCTTGGCGTAGCCCTGGGTCACGCCGGTGATCATGTTCGCCACCAGCGTGCGGGACAGGCCGTGCAGGGCCTTGTTCTGACGCTCGTCGTTGGGACGGGTCACCTGAAGGGTGCCGTCCTCGCCCTTGACGATCTCGATGGGCGCGGAGATCGTGAGGCTCAGGGTGCCCTTGGGACCCTTCACCTGCACGTCACGGCCATCGATGGTGACGTCCACACCAGCGGGAACCTGGATGGGCAGCTTGCCGATACGCGACATTGGCTTTTCCTCCGTTCCCTGTTACCAGACGTAGGCGAGGACTTCCCCACCCACGCCCTTCTTGCTGGCCTGCTGGCCGGTGAGCAGACCGTGCGACGTGGAGATGATCGCCACGCCCAGGCCGCCGAGCACCTTCGGCAGGTTGGTGGACTTTGCGTAGACCCGCAGACCCGGCTTCGAGATGCGCTTGATGCCGGCGATGGAGCGCTCGCGGTTCGGACCGAACTTCAGGTCGATGACGAGGTTCTTGCCAACCTCGGCGTCCTCGACCTTCCAGCCGGCGATGTAGCCCTCCTGCTGCAGGATCTCGGCGATGTGCGCCTTGATCTTGCTGTGCGGCATCGACACGGAGTCGTGGTATGCCGAGTTCGCGTTTCGCAGACGGGTCAGCATGTCTGCGATCGGATCGGTCATGGTCATGTTTGGCCTTCGGCCTCTCTCGCCGGGGTTTCCTATCTGCGCCATCCCTCTCCCCGAACATCAGTCGGAGCGGGTGCGGCGCGGGGACCTACGGCGTAGTAAGACGAATTGGGCGGCGGGGCCCAACCCTTCAACTCTACGTGAGTCGGGGGAAGGGCTCCCGCCATCCAGATTGCTTACCGAGAGTCCCGGTCAACCCAAGTGGGTTGTTACCAGGAGCTCTTGGTCACGCCCGGCAGCTCGCCACGGTGAGCCATCTCACGAAGGCACACGCGGCAGAGGCCGAACTTGCGGTAGACGGAGTGCGGACGGCCACAGCGGTTGCACCGCGTGTACGCGCGAACCGAGAACTTCGGCTTGCGGGCGGCCTTAGCGATCAGAGCCTTCTTCGCCACGGTCAGTTCTCCTTGAACGGGAAGCCGAGGTGACGAAGCAGGGCACGACCCTCAGCGTCGTTGGTCGCCGTGGTGACCACGGTGATGTCCATGCCCCGGACCCGGTCGATCTTGTCCTGGTCGATCTCGTGGAACATGACCTGCTCCGTGAGACCGAAGGTGTAGTTGCCCCGGCCGTCGAACTGCTTCGGGGACAGACCACGGAAGTCGCGGATGCGCGGCAGCGCGAGCGACAGGGTGCGGTCCAGGAACTCCCACATGCGGTCACCGCGGAGGGTGACGTGGGCACCGATCGGCTGGCCCTCACGCAGCTTGAACTGCGCGATGGACTTACGGGCCTTGGTGACGGCGGGCTTCTGACCGGTGATCGTGGTGAGGTCGCGGATGGCGCCCTCGATCAGCTTGGAGTCGCGGGCGGCGTCGCCCACACCCATGTTGACCACGATCTTGGTCAGGCCGGGAACCTGCATGATGTTCTCGTAGGAGAACTCCTCACGCAGCTTGCCGACGATCTCCTCGCGGTACCGCTGCTTGAGGCGCGGCGCGTTGGTGGTGGCAGTCATCAGATGTCCTCACCGGTCCGCTTGGCAACGCGGATCTTGTTGCCGTTGTCGTCAAAGCGGTAGCCGACGCGGGTGACGACCTTCTTGCCGTCCTTCTCCACGATCAGCTGAACGTTGCTGACGTGGATCGGGGCCTCGGTCGTGACGATGCCGCCGGTCTTGGAACCGCGGGCGGTCTGGCCGGCCTTGGTGTGCTTCTTGACCCGGTTGACACCCTCGACCAGGACGCGGTCCTCGCGCGGGAAGGCCGCGATGACCTTGCCCTGCTTGCCCTTGTCCTTGCCGGTGATGACCTGAACCAGGTCGCCCTTCTTGATCTTCATGCTTACAGCACCTCCGGCGCGAGCGAGACGATCTTCATGAACTTCTTCTCGCGCAGCTCCCGGCCCACGGGGCCGAAGATGCGGGTGCCGCGGGGGTCACCGTCGTTCTTGAGGATGACGGCCGCGTTCTCGTCGAAGCGGATGTACGAGCCGTCCGGACGGCGGCGCTCCTTGACGGTGCGAACGATGACCGCCTTGACGACGTCACCCTTCTTCACGTTGCCACCGGGGATCGCGTCCTTGACGGTGGCGACGATGACGTCACCGATGCCCGCGTAGCGGCGACCGGAGCCACCGAGAACACGGATGCAAAGGATTTCCTTGGCACCAGTGTTGTCGGCGACGCGCAGTCGCGACTCCTGCTGGATCACGTCTATCTCCTGATTGTCTGCCGGTTCCCGGCGGGGGCCTCAACGGTGTGAGGCCCCACGCCGAGCCTGGCGGAACTGTCCCGAGGGGAAACCCCCTCGAGAATTACTTGGCCTTCTCGAGGATCTCGACGACGCGCCAGCGCTTCGTCGCGGACAGCGGCCGGGTCTCCATGAGGAGGACGCGGTCGCCGACACCCGCGGCGTTCTGCTCGTCGTGCGCCTTGAGCTTGTTGGTACGGCGGATGACCTTGCCGTACAGCGCGTGCTTGACGCGGTCCTCGACAGCGACGACGACGGTCTTGTCCATCTTGTCGCTGACGACCAGACCCTCACGGGTCTTGCGGAAACCGCGCTCGTTCGTCTCAGTCACATTCTTCTCGCTCATCAGGCGCTCTCCACCGTCTCGATGCCGAGCTCGCGCTCACGCATCAGGGTGTAGATCCGGGCGATGTCCTTGCGGACGGCCTTCAGCCGGCCGTGGTTCTCAAGCTGTCCGGTCGCCGCCTGGAAACGGAGGTTGAACAGCTCTTCCTTGGCCTCACGCAGCTTGGCAACGAGGTCCTCGTTGTTCAGCTCACGCAGCTCGGTCGCCTTGGTACCGGCAGCCATCACGACTCACCTGCCTCGCGCCGAACAATGCGGCACTTCATCGGAAGCTTGTGGGCGGCTCGGGTGAGCGCCTCACGCGCGACCTTCTCGTTCGGGAAGGACAGCTCGAACATCACCCGACCGGGCTTGACGTTCGCGACCCACCACTCGGGGGAACCCTTACCGGAACCCATGCGGGTCTCGGCGGGCTTCTTCGTGAGCGGACGGTCCGGGTAGATGTTGATCCACACCTTGCCGCCACGCTTGATGTGACGGGTCATGGCGATACGAGCGGACTCGATCTGCCGGTTCGTCACGTAGGCCGGGGTCAGGGCCTGGATGCCGTACTCACCGAACGCCAGCTCGGTGCCACCCTTGGCCATGCCGTTCCGCTTGGGGTGGTGCTGCTTGCGGTGCTTGACCCTGCGAGGGATCAGCATGTCGGTCAGGCCTCCGTTCCGGTGGACTCAGCCGGAGCAGCGGTCGCCTCGGCCTTGGGGGCCTCGGCCTGCTGCGGCTTGCGGCCGCGGCCGCCACGCTCGCCGCCACGGCCACCACGGGCCGGACGCTCGCCGGCGCCACGGGACGGGCGGTTGCCCGCACGGGCGGCGGCGTTCTCGGCGCGGACCTCGGCGATGTTCTTGACGTCGCCCTTGTAGATCCAGACCTTCACGCCGATGCGGCCGAAGGTGGTCTTGGCCTCGAAGAAGCCGTAGTCGACGTTCGCGCGGAGCGTGTGCAGGGGCACACGGCCCTCGCGGTAGAACTCCGAGCGGGACATCTCGGCGCCGCCGAGACGGCCACCGCACTGGATCTTGATGCCCTTGGCGCCGGCCTTCATCGTCGACTGCATGCTCTTGCGCATGGCGCGACGGAAGGAGACGCGGGAGGACAGCTGCTCGGCGACGGCCTGAGCGACCAGCTGGGCGTCGACCTCGGGGTTCTTGACCTCGAGGATGTTCAGCTGGACCTGCTTGCCGGTGAGCTTCTCCAGCTCGCCGCGGATGCGGTCGGCCTCGGCGCCGCGGCGGCCGATGACGATGCCCGGACGAGCGGTGTGGATGTCAACGCGGACGCGGTCGCGGGTGCGCTCGATCTCAACCTTCGAGATACCGGCGCGCTCCATGCCCTTCGTCATCATGCGACGAATGGCAACGTCTTCCTTGACGTAGTCCTTGTACAGCTTGTCGGCGTACCAGCGGGACTTGAAGTCCGTGGTCACACCGAGCCGGAACCCGTGCGGGTTAACCTTCTGGCCCATTACCGGGTTCCTTCCTTGCTGCTGACGACCACGGTGATGTGGCTGGTCCGCTTGCGGATCCGGTAGGCGCGGCCCTGGGCACGCGGACGGAACCGCTTCAGGGTCGGGCCCTCGTCGACGTACGCCTCGCTGATGAACAGCGTGGAGGCGTCCGTGTGGTCGTAGTTGTGCGCGGCGTTGGCGATGGCGCTGTCCAGCACCTTGCCGACCGGCACGCTCGCGGCCTGCGGGGCGAAACGCAGGACCGCCTGAGCCTCCGTGGCGTCCATGCCACGGATGAGGTCCACCACGCGGCGGGCCTTCATGGGCGTGACGCGGATGTACCGCGCCTGGGCCCTGGCTTCCATGGTTGTCCCTTCGGTGTCAGTCATAGTCGTTCACACCCCGCCTTAGCGGCGCTTCGACTTGCGGTCGTCCTTGACGTGGCCGCGGAAGGTGCGGGTCGGCGAGAACTCGCCGAGCTTGTGGCCGACCATCGACTCGGTGACGAACACCGGGACGTGCGTCTTGCCGTTGTGCACCGCGAGCGTGTGGCCCAGCATGGCCGGCACGATCATGGAGCGACGGGACCAGGTCTTGATGACGTTCTTGGTACCGGCTTCGTTCTGAGCATCCACCTTCTTGATGAGGTGCTCGTCGACGAAGGGTCCCTTCTTGAGACTACGCGGCATCTAAACCCGCTCCTAGCGCTTCTTGTTCGTCTTGCGGCGGCGGACGATGTACTTGTTGCTCGCCTTCTTGGGAGAACGAGTACGACCCTCCTTCTGACCCCACGGGGAGACCGGGTGGCGACCACCGGAGGTCTTGCCCTCACCACCACCGTGCGGGTGGTCAACCGGGTTCATCGCGACACCGCGGACGGTCGGGCGAACGCCCTTCCAGCGCATACGGCCGGCCTTGCCCCAGTTGATGTTCGACTGCTCGGCGTTGCCGACCTCGCCGACGGTGGCGCGGCAGCGGACGTCGACCAGGCGGATCTCACCCGACGGCATGCGCAGGTGGGCCATCGCGCCCTCCTTCGCCAGCAGCTGCACGGAGGCACCGGCGGAGCGGGCGAACTTCGCACCGCCGCCCGGCCGCAGCTCGATGGCGTGGATGGTCGTACCGACCGGGATGTTGCGGAGGGCCAGGTTGTTGCCCGGCTTGATGTCCGCGCCCGGGCCGTTCTCGACCCGGTCACCCTGGCTCAGGCCACGCGGGGCGATGATGTAGCGCTTCTCGCCGTCTGCGTAGTGCAGGAGCGCGATGCGCGCGGTGCGGTTCGGGTCGTACTCGATGTGAGCGACCTTGGCCGGCACGCCGTCCTTGTCGTGACGACGGAAGTCGATCACACGGTAGGCGCGCTTGTGGCCACCGCCCTGGTGGCGGACGGTCACACGACCGGCGTTGTTACGGCCACCCTTGCTGTGCAGCGGGCGGACCAGCGACTTCTCCGGCGTGGACCGCGTGATCTCGACGAAGTCGGCGACGCTGGAGCCACGACGGCCCGGAGTCGTCGGCTTGTACTTGCGGATACCCATTTCTCAGTCCTCGTCCGATATTCGGACGACTCGGAACTCCGTTAGGAGGCCGGGCCGCCGAAGATGTCGATACGGTCGCCCTCGGCGAGGGTCACGATGGCGCGCTTGGTGTTGGCGCGCTTGCCGAAACCGGTCTTGGTGCGCTTGCGCTTACCCTGACGGTTGATCGTGTTGACCCCGGTGACCTTGACCGAGAAGACCGCCTCGACGGCCTGCTTGATCTGGGTCTTGTTGGCGCGCGGGTCGACGATGAACGTGTACTTGTTCTCGTCCAGCAGCGCGTAGCTCTTCTCGGAGACAACCGGCTTGACCAGGAGGTCGCGCGGGTCCGTGAAGGTCTTGCTGGTGACGGAAGCCTCAGTCATCAGGCCTCGCTCCCTTCGGTCTCAAAGGCCTTGGGGCCAGACACGAAGGACTCGAAGGCGGCCTGGGTGAAGACCACGTCGTCGGAGACGAGCACGTCGTACGTGTTCAGCTGGCCCGGCTCCAGGATGTGAACCTGGGGCAGGTTGCGGGCGGACAGCCACGCGGCCTCGTCGGACCGGTCGGCGACCAGGAGCAGGTTCTTGCGCTCCGAGATCTTGCCGAACAGGGTCTTGGCGGCCTTGGTGGAAACCGCACCCTCGACCACGCCGGAGACGACGTGGATGCGGGAGTGACGGGCCCGGTCGGTGAGGGCGCCACGCAGGGCGGCGGCCTTCATCTTCTTGGGGGTCCGCTGCGAGTAGTCACGCGGCACGGGACCGTGCACGACGCCACCACCGGCGAACTGCGGCGCACGGGTCGAACCCTGGCGCGCGCGGCCGGTGCCCTTCTGGCGGTACGGCTTCTTGCCGCCACCACGGACCTCGCCACGGGTCTTGGTCTTGTGCGTGCCCTGGCGGGCAGCGGCCAGCTGCGCGACGACGACCTGGTGGATCAGCGGAACGCTGACCTTGGCGTCGAAGATCTCCGCGGGGAGCTCGACGGTCCCGGCCTTGTCGCCTGCCGGCGAAAGGATGTCAATGGTGCTCATCGGTTACCTCAGGCCCCCTTGGCCGCGGTACGGACCAGGACGAGGCCGCCGTTCGGACCAGGAACCGCGCCCTTGATCAGGAGCAGGCCCTTCTCCGCGTCAACGGCGTGGACGGTCAGGTTCTGGGTGGTGACCCGCTCGTTGCCCATGCGGCCCGCCATGCGGAGGCCCTTGAACACGCGGCCCGGGGTGGCGCAGCCACCGATGGAACCGGGGGAGCGGTGCTTGCGCTGGGTGCCGTGCCCGGCGCCGAGGCCACGGAAGTTGTGGCGCTTCATGACACCGGCGAAGCCCTTGCCCTTGCTCTTGCCGGTGACGTCAACCTTGACGCCGGCCTCGAACACGGCCGCGGTGATCTCCTGGCCGAGGGTGTACTCGGCAGCGTCGGAGGTGCGGAGCTCCACCAGGTGGCGGCGGGGGGTCACGTCGGCCTTGGCGAAGTGGCCCTTGAGGGGCTTGTTCACCTTGCGCGGGTCGATCTCGCCGAAGGCGATCTGGACCGACTCGTAGCCGTCGACGTCGTTGGTGCGGACCTGCGTCACGACGCAGGGACCGGCCTTGACAACGGTGACCGGGACGACACGGTTGTTCTCGTCCCAGACCTGCGTCATGCCGAGCTTCTCGCCCAGGACGCCCTTGATCTGCTTAGCCATCTCGCGCGTCACCTCAGAGCTTGATCTCGATGTCGACGCCGGCCGGCAGGTCGAGACGCATCAGCGAGTCAACCGTCTTCGGCGTGGGGTCGAGGATGTCGATGAGGCGCTTGTGCGTGCGCATCTCGAAGTGCTCGCGCGAGTCCTTGTACTTGTGCGGCGACTTGATGACGCAGTACACGTTCTTCTCAGTGGGCAGCGGCACCGGGCCCGCGACCGACGCACCAGTGCGGGTCACCGTCTCGACGATCTTCTTCGCCGAGGAGTCGATGACCTCGTGGTCGTAGGCCTTGAGCCGGATGCGGATCTTCTGTCCCGCCATGGCTACTTCGTAGTCCTGTCTCTCGTAACGCTCTGGGACTCGGCCGGCTGCGCCCCCGGAAACCTCCGGAAACGCCGTTCCTCACCACTCCACCTCCGACCCACGCGGTCGGGCGTGTCGCGCCCCTTCCAGCAAAACTCCCCGGAGGAAGTTCCCTGATGAAGGGGGTTGTGGGGGAAGAACACCCACCGAGTGCCTGGCCGGCGCCCCGCTGACACTTCCCGGAAGATTCCCGTACTTCCACCCCTGATCAGGGGTGACGAGTACTGCGGGACTCGCTTCCAGTCCTCCCGGCGGGAGGCGCGCAGCATCGGCACTCAACCGAGCAACCTGAACAGTGTGCCATACGGTCGCGAAGAGGCGCCAATCGAAGCCAAAGACCGTACCCCGAGCGGCTCAGTTGTCAAACCACCCCGCCGACATACACGACACTATGGTTACGAAAAGTGACGGCGGCCGACAGATTTCATGAGGTTTGATGAGGCAACGAGGAGAACGGGGTGGGGGCCGGGCTTTGTAAGAAGTTGGGCAACCCGCCAGGAGCCCCTACCGTCCCCTATCACGCTGGGACAGCAGGGAGCGCGCTGCCGAACCGGACGGGACGGGAGTCACGTAGTTGAACACCTCACAGCGCACGATCACCCGCCGCGCCGCCCTGGCCGGGATCGCCGCCGCCACCGCCGCCGCGGCCACCGGGTGCAGCGGCGACACGCCGGAGCAGGAGCCCGTCCCCCGGTTCACGCGCACGGTCGACCCCAGCGCCACCCAGTCCTTCGGCAGCCCCGGCAAGGCCCTGCTCCTCCAGGTCATGGCCCACCCGGACGACGACCTGTTCTTCATGAACCCCGACGCCGCCCGGATGATCGAGGCCGGCGTCCCGGTGGTCTCCGTCTACGTCACCGCGGGCGAGGCCGTCGGCCAGAACTGGATCCCGGGCATGCCGCACGCCGCCCCCGACAAGGCCGCCTACTCCTCCGCGCGCCACCAGGGCCTGCGCCAGGCCTACGCCGAGCTCCTCGGCGCCGACCGCTTCGCGCCCTGGCACAAGACCGTCCTGGACCTGCCCGGCGGCGTGCGCGCCGAGACCGACGAGCTCGTCCACGGCGACCGCTCCGCCCGGCTGGTCTTCCTCAACATCGCCATGCTCTCCCCCGGCAACACCCGCATGCCGCAGCTGTGGGACCGCCCGTACGCCGTCATGCAGACCCTGGTCGCCACCGGCTCGCCCTGCACCAGCGTGAGCACCTACCGGCACGACACCCTCGTCGACGTCCTCGCCACCCTCATGGACCGCTACCGGCCGACCGTGGTGCACACCATGGACCCCGACCCGGACTACCAGGTCCACGACGCCACGCACCCCAAGGACAACGACTACGGCGCCTGCTCGGACCACCGCGACCACACCCCGACCGCCCTCTTCACCTGGAAGGCGCTCGAACAGTGGGTGTTCGAGGCCACCCGCCGCGACGGCCGCCCCCCGCGCTTCGTCACCACCGCCTTCCGCGGCTACTACAACCAGCGCTGGCCCCACAATCTCCCGCCCGAGCTCGTCGAGGAGAAGCACCGCTACGTCGAGGCCTACGGCGGCGACCCCTCCTGGCAGTGCGGCAACCAGGCCGGCTGCGGCGACTACGGCCAGGGCGGCGACCGCCCGATCAAGAACCGCAAGGGCTGGATCCGCTCCACCCACTACCGCTACCCCGGCGCCGCGCCCGTCGCCGACAGCGGCCGCGGCGGCCGTCTGGAGGCCTACGGCGTGCTCGGCACCCAGGCCGTGCAGTGGCTGGAGAGCGCCCCGGGCAGCGGCCGCTGGGGCGAGCCCCGCAACCTGGGCGGCGGCCCCCTCGCCCCCGCCCTGGCCTCGGTGAAGGACGCGGACGGGCGGCGGCTGCTGTTCGGGCTGCGCTTCGCCGAGCTGGAGGGCCAGGGCCGGGCGAACAGCCGCGAGATCGTCGTCCTGGAGGAGCACACCCCCGGCGGCGCCTTCCGGCCCTGGAAGGGCCTCGGCAACCCCGAGCACAGGACCGAGCGCGGCCGCCGCGTCGGCGTCCCGGCCGCCGTCGCCACCCCGGACGGCCGGGTCCACCTCTTCGTGCGCAACGCCGGCAAGGCCCTCTCCAGCCGCGTCCGCGAGCCCGACGGCACCTGGGGGAAGTGGCAGAGCCTGCACGGCGAGGAGATCCAGGACGGCCTCACCGTCGTCCTGGACGCCCGGCAGCACATCCATGTCTTCGCCGCCGGCCGCGACACCGTGCACCACTGGTCCCAGGACTCCCCCGGCGCCCCGGTGCGCTTCCAGCCCCTCGACGGGCTCCCCCAGCCCGGCGGCGACCCCGTCGGCGCCGGGCTCGCCCCCGACGGCTCGCTGACCGTCGTCTACCGCACCCCCGCCGCCCCCGAGCCGATCGCCCACCGGCTCGTCGCCGACGGCCCCCGCACCGAGCCGGCGGACCTCGCCGGCCTGCGCGACTTCACCGGCTACGGCGCCCTCGCCACCCTTCCCGTGCCCCGGCGCGGCGGCAAGGACGCCCTCCTGGTCATGGGCCGGGCGATCAGCGGCGAGATACAGCTGGCCGACACCGCCGCCGGCGGCTCGCCGGCCCGCGCGGGCACCGCCCACGTCCCCGTGGGCACCGCCTCGCTCACCGTGGACGCGGACCACCGGGCCTGCGCCGTCGGCCTCCGTCCGGACGCCACCTGCTGGGTCTGGCGGCCGGCACCCGGCAGCGGCACCTGACAGAGCAGCGCGCGTTCACCCTTTCCGGTGATCGCCGAGGACTACGGTGGGTGGCGACACGTGAACCGTCGCCGTCACCCGGGAGTGGGGATCCGATGCCGCCGACCGCACGTCCCTCCGGCCGACGGCTCCTGGCCGTCAGCGACCTGCACACCGGCGTCACCGACAACGTGCCCCTCGTCGAGTCCCTGCGCCCCGGGACCGACGAGGACTGGCTCATCGTGGCCGGCGACGTCGCCGAGACCTTCGAGGACATCGAGCGCACGCTGGCCCTGCTCGCGGGCCGCTTCGCCACGGTCCTGTGGACCCCCGGCAACCACGAGCTGTGGACGCCGCGCACCGACCCGGTGGCCCTGCGCGGCCGCGCCCGCTACGAGGCCCTGGTGCGGCTGTGCGGGGAGCTGGGCGTGCTGACGCCGGAGGATTCGTGGCCCGTCTGGGAGGGCGAGGGCGGGCCCGTCGCGGTCGCGCCCGTCTTCACGCTGTACGACTACAGCTTCCGCACCCCGACGGCGGCCACCAAGGAGCAGGCCCTGGAACAGGCCCGTGCCGCCGGCGTGGTGTGCACCGACGAGTACCTGCTGCATCCCGAGCCCTACCCGGGCATCGACGACTGGTGCCGCGAGCGGGTGGCGCTCACCGAGGCCCGGCTGGCCGCCCACGACCCGGAGCTGCCGCTCGTGCTGGCCGGGCACTGGCCGCTGGTGCGCGAGCCCACGGACGTCCTGTACTACCCGGAGTTCGCCCTGTGGTGCGGCACGACCCTGACCGCCGACTGGCACCGGCGCTTCAACGTGGCCGCCGTGGTCTACGGCCATCTGCACATCCCCCGCGCGACCCGGTACGACGGCGTGCGCTTCGAGGAGGTCTCGATCGGCTACCCGCGCGAATGGCGCCGTCACGGCCACCCCCTCGGCCTGCTGCGGCAGGTCCTGCCCCACCAGGCGTAGCCACGGGCGCGCAAAAGGGCATGCGAAAGGGCCCGCACATCCGGGGATGTGCGGGCCCTCTCAGACCGTCAAGGTCAGACCGTCAAGCAAGCGGACTTACTTGTTGATCTTGGTGACCTGGCCGGCGCCGACGGTGCGGCCGCCCTCACGGATGGTGAAGCGCAGGCCCTCCTCCATCGCGACGGGCTGGATCAGGGAGACGGACATCTCGGCGTTGTCGCCGGGCATGACCATCTCCGTGCCCTCCTTGAGGGTCACAACACCGGTCACGTCAGTCGTACGGAAGTAGAACTGCGGACGGTAGTTGTTGAAGAACGGGGTGTGGCGGCCACCCTCGTCCTTGGAGAGGATGTACGCCGTGGCCTCGAACTCGGTGTGCGGGGTGACCGAACCCGGCTTGATGATGCACTGGCCGCGCTCGACGTCCTCGCGCTTGATGCCACGGAGGAGCAGACCGACGTTCTCACCGGCCTGGCCCTCGTCGAGCAGCTTGCGGAACATCTCGATACCGGTGACGGTGGTCGAGGTCTTCTCGGTCTTGATGCCGATGATGTCGACGGTCTCGTTGACCTTCAGGACACCACGCTCGATACGACCGGTGACGACGGTGCCACGACCGGTGATCGTGAAGACGTCCTCGATCGGCATCAGGAACGGCTTGTCGACGTCACGCTCGGGCTGCGGGATGTTCTCGTCGACAGCCTTCATCAGGCCGAGGAGCTTGTCGCCCCACTCCTTGTCGCCCTCCAGCGCCTTCAGCGCGGAGACCTGGACGACCGGAGCGTTGTCGCCGTCGAACTCGTACTCGTTGAGGAGCTCACGGACCTCGAGCTCGACGAGCTCCAGGATCTCCTCGTCGTCCACCATGTCGGCCTTGTTCAGGGCGACAACGATGTACGGAACGCCGGACTGGCGGGCCAGGAGCACGTGCTCCTTGGTCTGCGGCATCGGACCGTCGGTCGCGGCGACCACGAGGATCGCGCCGTCCATCTGGGCGGCACCGGTGATCATGTTCTTGATGTAGTCCGCGTGACCCGGGCAGTCGACGTGGGCGTAGTGACGCGACTCGGTCTGGTACTCGACGTGCGCGATGGAGATGGTGATACCGCGCTGACGCTCCTCCGGCGCCTTGTCGATCTCGTCGAACGGCGTGAAGGGGTTCAGGTCCGGGTACGCGTCGTGCAGCACCTTGGTGATCGCCGCGGTAAGAGTGGTCTTACCGTGGTCGACGTGACCGATGGTGCCGATGTTGACGTGCGGCTTAGTCCGCTCGAACTTCGCCTTCGCCACTGGGGTCCTCCTGTGGAGTGGTTCTGTACGCCTTACTTCATCGGCGCCAGGGATCTTTGCTGGGGTGCCGTCCGCCGGGGCACACCGCCACGTGTGGTGGCCGTGCGCCCCGACAGCCGGTGAAAAGCCTAAAGCGTGTGCTGTTCCCGTCGGGACGGGAGTCGCTTACTCGCCCTTGGCCTTCGCGATGATCTCCTCGGCGACGTTCCGCGGAACCTCGGCGTAGGAGTCGAACTGCATCGAGTAGCTTGCGCGACCCGAGGTCTTGCTGCGGAGGTCGCCGACGTAGCCGAACATCTCCGACAGCGGCACCAGGCCCTTGACGACCTTGGCGCCGGACCGGTCCTCCATGGCCTGGATCTGGCCACGGCGGGAGTTGATGTCGCCGATCACGTCACCCATGTAGTCCTCGGGGGTGGTGACCTCGACGGCCATCATCGGCTCGAGCAGAGCCGGCGACGCCTTGCGAGCACCCTCCTTGAACGCCATGGAACCGGCGATCTTGAAGGCGAGCTCGGAGGAGTCGACGTCGTGGAAGGCACCGTCGAGGAGGGTGACCTTCACACCGGTCAGCGGGTAGCCCGCCAGCACGCCGAACTCCATGGCCTCCTGGCAACCCGCGTCCACGGACGGGATGTACTCCCGCGGGATACGGCCACCGGTGACCTTGTTCTCGAACTCGTAACCGTCGCCCTCGAGGGGCTCGATCGCGATCTGCACCTTGGCGAACTGGCCGGAACCACCAGTCTGCTTCTTGTGCGTGTAGTCGATCCGCTCGACGGCCTTGCGGATCGTCTCGCGGTACGCGACCTGCGGCTTGCCGACGTTGGCCTCGACCTTGAACTCACGCTTCATACGGTCGACCAGCACCTCGAGGTGCAGCTCGCCCATACCCGCGATGATGGTCTGGCCGGTCTCCTCGTCGGTGTGGACCTGGAAGGAGGGGTCCTCCTCCGCGAGGCGCTGGATCGCGACGCCCAGCTTCTCCTGGTCACCCTTCGACTTGGGCTCGATGGCGACCTGGATGACCGGGGCCGGGAACTCCATCGACTCCAGGATGACCGGGTTCGCGGAGTCGCACAGCGTCTCACCGGTGGTGGTCTGCTTCAGACCCATGACGGCGACGATGTCGCCGGCGCCCACCGACTCGATCTCCTCACGCTTGTTGGCGTGCATGCGGTAGATCTTGCCGATGCGCTCCTTCTTGCCCTTGACGGAGTTCTGGACCTGAGATCCAGACTCCAGGCGACCGGAGTACACGCGGACGAAGGTGAGCTTGCCGAGGTGCGGGTCGCTCATGATCTTGAACGCCAGCGCCGCGAGCGGCT
This sequence comes from Streptomyces sp. NPDC049577, assembly GCF_040675635.1. Classification (NCBI taxonomy): domain Bacteria; kingdom Bacillati; phylum Actinomycetota; class Actinomycetes; order Kitasatosporales; family Streptomycetaceae; genus Streptomyces; species Streptomyces sp. NPDC049577. Next base: position 8,176 of record NZ_JBFAPH010000023.1, on the reverse strand, counting down.
CGTCGTCGGACGGCTTGCGCTTGACGACCTCGTCCGGGTTGTTGACGGCGTGGCCCTCGATGGCCTCGACGTCCAGCGGCGAGGGGAGGTAGCGCACGACCGCGTCGAGCAGGGGCTGGACGCCCTTGTTCTTGAACGCGGTACCGCAGAACACCGGGGTCACCGTGGTGCCCTCGGTGGTGCGGCCGGACTCGATCGTGATGCGACGGATCGCGGCGATCAGCTGCTCCTCGGAGGGCTCCTGGCCCTCGAGGAAGAGCTCCATGATCTCTTCGTCGTTCTCGGCGACGGCCTCGACCAGCTTGCCGCGCCACTCCTCGGCAGCCTCGGCGTGGGTGTCCGGGATGTCGACGACGTCGTACATCTCACCCTTGGCGGCCTCGGCGGACCAGACCAGAGCCTTCATACGGACGAGGTCGACCACGCCCTTGAAGTCGGCCTCGGTGCCGATCGGGAGCTGCATGACCAGCGGCTGAGCACCCAGGCGGTCGACGATCATGTCGACACAGCGGTGGAACTCGGCGCCGGTGCGGTCCAGCTTGTTGACGAAGCAGATGCGCGGCACGCCGTAACGGTCGGCCTGACGCCACACCGTCTCGGACTGCGGCTCGACACCGGCGACACCGTCGAACACGGTCACGGCACCGTCGAGCACGCGCAGCGAACGCTCCACCTCGACGGTGAAGTCGACGTGGCCCGGGGTGTCGATGATGTTGATCGTGTGATCGACGTTCTCGAGCGGCCAGTGGCAGGTCGTCGCGGCGGACGTGATGGTGATGCCGCGCTCCTGCTCCTGCTCCATCCAGTCCATCGTGGCAGCGCCGTCGTGGACCTCACCGATCTTGTACGAAACACCGGTGTAGAACAGGATCCGCTCGGTGGTGGTCGTCTTGCCCGCGTCGATGTGGGCCATGATCCCGATGTTGCGGACCTTGGCCAGGTCAAGCGAAGTGGTGGCCATATGGCTCAGTCTTCTCTCGGTTCTCGATGGGGGTAGCGACTACCAGCGGTAGTGCGCGAAGGCCTTGTTGGACTCGGCCATCTTGTGCGTGTCCTCACGCTTCTTGACCGAGGCGCCGAGACCGTTCGAGGCGTCCAGCAGCTCGTTCATGAGGCGCTCGGTCATGGTCTTCTCGCGACGGGCGCGGGAGTAACCGACCAGCCAGCGCAGCGCCAGGGTGGAGGCGCGGCCCGGACGGACCTCGACCGGCACCTGGTAGGTGGCGCCACCGACGCGGCGGGACTTGACCTCGAGAGCCGGCTTCACGTTCTCGAGAGCGCGCTTGAGGATGATGACCGGGTCGTTGCCGGTCTTCTCGCGCAGACCCTCCATGGCGCCGTACACGATGCGCTCGGCGGTGGAGCGCTTGCCGTGGAGCAGGATCTTGTTGATGAGCGACGTCACCAGGGGGGAGCCGTAAACCGGGTCGATGATGACCGGGCGCTTCGGGGCGGGGCCCTTACGAGGCATTCTTACTTCTCCTTCTTGGCGCCGTAGCGGCTGCGAGCCTGCTTGCGGTTCTTGACGCCCTGGGTGTCGAGCGAGCCACGGATGATCTTGTAGCGAACGCCCGGCAGGTCCTTCACACGACCGCCACGCACGAGCACGATGGAGTGCTCCTGCAGGTTGTGGCCCTCACCCGGAATGTAAGCGGTGACCTCGATGCCGGAGGTCAGACGCACACGCGCGACCTTGCGGAGCGCCGAGTTCGGCTTCTTCGGGGTGGTCGTGAAAACACGCGTGCAGACGCCACGACGCTGGGGCGAACCCTCGAGTGCGGGCGTCTTGTTCTTCTCGACCTTGTCCTGCCGGCCCTTTCGGACCAGCTGCTGGATCGTAGGCACCGTTTCTCCGGTTTCTGTGTGCCGATCACGATAAAACTAACCTGGGAGCAACACCGACCCACGCGGTCGGGTGTGTCGAAGGCTGCAGACCCCCGCCGATGACGTACGGGCGCAGATTCAGTGTCTTAGAACCGTAAGGTTCGGGCCTCTCGTACGGTCGAAAGGCACGCACGAGAGCCCAGGGACACCCCAGGCACAAGGTCAGAGCGTACCTACCGCATGGGCTGCGGTCAAAACAAATGCACACGCGGAGGACACCCCGATGTGCTGCATATGTCGCATTCTGCGGCGCCAGGCAACCCTCGGTGTCGCGCGTATGGGTGAAATCACGCCGCAGGGCGGCCACCCCCGAGGGGTGACCGCCCTGTCGCGTATGACGCGGGTCCTACTGGTTGTACGGACCGTAGTCGTAGTCCTCCAGCGGAACCGCCTGACCCGAACCCGTCCCGAAGGGCGAGTAGTCGATGTCGTCGTAGCCGACGGCCGAGTACATCGCGGCCTTGGCCTCCTCGGTGGGCTCCACCCGGATGTTGCGGTAACGGGACAGACCCGTACCGGCCGGGATGAGCTTACCGATGATGACGTTCTCCTTGAGGCCGATCAGGGAGTCCGACTTGGCGTTGATCGCCGCGTCGGTCAGAACCCGGGTCGTCTCCTGGAAGGACGCCGCCGACAGCCACGACTCGGTGGCGAGCGAGGCCTTGGTGATACCCATCAGCTGCGGACGGCCGGAGGCGGGGTGACCGCCCTCGGTGACCACACGACGGTTCTCCGACTCGAAGCGCGAGCGCTCCACGAGCTCGCCCGGCAGCAGCTCCGCGTCGCCGGACTCGATGATCGTCACGCGGCGCAGCATCTGCCGGATGATGATCTCGATGTGCTTGTCGTGGATCGACACACCCTGCGAGTTGTAGACCTTCTGAACCTCGCCGACCAGGTGCACCTGGACGGCGCGCTGGCCGAGGATGCGCAGAACGTCGTGCGGGTTGGTGGCACCCACGGTGAGCTTCTGGCCCACCTCGACGTGCTCGCCCTCGCTGACCAGCAGACGGGCTCGCTTCGAGATCGCGTAGGCGGTCTCGTCGGAGCCGTCGTCCGGGGTGACGACGATCTTCTTGGTCTTCTCGGTCTCCTCGATCCGGACGCGGCCGGCCGCCTCCGAGATCGGGGCGACACCCTTGGGCGTACGGGCCTCGAAGAGCTCGACGACACGCGGCAGACCCTGGGTGATGTCGTCACCGGCCACACCACCGGTGTGGAAGGTACGCATCGTCAGCTGGGTACCGGGCTCACCGATGGACTGGGCGGCGATGATGCCGACCGCCTCACCGATGTCGACCAGCTTGCCGGTGGCCAGCGAGCGGCCGTAGCAGTAGGCGCAGGTGCCGACGGCGGACTCGCAGGTGAGGACCGAGCGGGTCTTGACCGTCTCCACGCCGTGCTGGATGAGCTGGTCGATGAGCACGTCACCGAGGTCGACGTTGGCCGGCGCGATGACCTTGCCGTCGACGACGACGTCCTCGGCGAGCATACGGGCGTACACGCTGGTCTCGACGTCGTCGGCCTTGCGCAGCACGCCGTCCTCGCCCTTGGAGGCGATCACGAGCTTGAGGCCGCGGTCGGTGCCGCAGTCCTCCTCGCGGATGATCACGTCCTGGGAGACGTCCACGAGACGACGGGTCAGGTAACCCGAGTCGGCGGTACGGAGGGCGGTGTCCGCGAGACCCTTACGGGCACCGTGGGTGGAGATGAAGTACTCCAGCACGGAGAGACCCTCACGGAACGACGCCTTAATGGGTCGCGGAATGGTCTCGTTCTTCGCGTTCGACACCAGACCACGCATACCGGCGATCTGCCGCATCTGCATCATGTTTCCTCGGGCACCCGAGTCAACCATCATGAAGATGGGGTTCGTCTTGGGGAAGTTCGCGTTCATCGCCTCGGCGACCTCGTTGGTCGCCTTGGTCCAGAGCGCGATCAGCTCCTGGGAGCGCTCGTCCTTGGTGATCAGACCGCGCTCGTACTGCTTCTGGACCTTCTCGTCCGCGGCCTCGTAGCCCGCGACGATCTCCTTCTTCGCCTCGGGAACGACGACGTCGGAGATGGCGACGGTGACACCGGAACGGGTCGCCCAGTAGAAGCCGGCCGCCTTCAGGTTGTCCAGCGTGGCCGCCACGACGACCTTGGGGTAGCGCTCGGCGAGGTCGTTGACGATCTCGGAGAGCTGCTTCTTGCCCACCGAGTAGTCGACGAACGGGTAGTCCTCGGGCAGCAGCTCGTTGAAGAGCGCGCGGCCCAGGGTGGTGCGCAGCCGGAAGCTGTCGCCCTGCTGCCACGTGGTCTCGCCGAAGCCCTCGGCGTCCTCGGCCGGCGGGGTCCAGCCGCGCGGCGGCACGGTGCCGATCGGGAAGCGGATGTCGACCTTCGCCTGGAGCGAGAGCTCGCGGGCGTCGAACGCCATGATCGCCTCGGCGACGGAGCCGAAGGACCGGCCCTCACCGATGACCTCGCGCTCCTCCTCGTCGGTGGTGAGGAAGAACAGACCGAGCACCATGTCCTGGGTCGGCATGGTGACCGGACGGCCGTCGGCCGGCTTGAGGATGTTGTTCGAGGACAGCATCAGGATGCGGGCCTCGGCCTGCGCCTCCGCGGAGAGCGGCAGGTGGACGGCCATCTGGTCACCGTCGAAGTCCGCGTTGAACGCGGTGCAGACGAGCGGGTGGATCTGGATGGCCTTGCCCTCGACCAGCTGCGGCTCGAAGGCCTGGATGCCGAGGCGGTGCAGCGTGGGCGCACGGTTCAGCAGCACCGGGTGCTCGGCGATGACCTCTTCGAGGACGTCGTACACCACGGTGCGGCCGCGCTCGACCATGCGCTTGGCCGACTTGATGTTCTGCGCGTGGTTCAGGTCGACCAGGCGCTTCATCACGAACGGCTTGAAGAGCTCCAGCGCCATGGCCTTGGGCAGACCGCACTGGTGCAGCTTCAGCTGCGGACCGACGACGATGACCGAACGGGCCGAGTAGTCGACACGCTTACCGAGCAGGTTCTGACGGAAGCGACCCTGCTTGCCCTTGAGCATGTCGGACAGCGACTTCAGCGGACGGTTGCCGGGGCCCGTGACCGGGCGACCACGACGGCCGTTGTCGAAGAGCGCGTCGACGGCCTCCTGAAGCATGCGCTTCTCGTTGTTCACGATGATCTCGGGCGCACCGAGGTCAAGGAGTCGCTTGAGGCGGTTGTTGCGGTTGATGACGCGGCGGTACAGGTCGTTCAGGTCGGAGGTCGCGAAGCGGCCACCGTCCAGCTGCACCATCGGACGCAGGTCCGGCGGGATCACCGGGATGCAGTCCAGCACCATGCCGCTGGGGCTGTTGCGGGTCTGTAGGAAGGCGGAGACGACCTTCAGGCGCTTGAGCGCACGGGTCTTCTTCTGGCCCTTGCCGGTGCGGATGATCTCGCGGAGGCGCTCGGCCTCCTCGTCGAGGTCGAAGGACTCCAGGCGCTTCTGCAGCGCGGCGGCGCCCATCGCACCCATGAAGTAGGTGCCGAAGCGGTCGCGCAGCTCGCGGTAGAGCAGCTCGTCGCCCTCCAGGTCCTGGACCTTGAGGTTCTTGAAGCGGTTCCAGACCTCGTCGAGACGGTCGATCTCGCGCTGCGCGCGGTCGCGCAGCTGCTTCATCTCACGCTCGGCGCCCTCGCGCACCTTGCGGCGCACGTCGGCCTTGGCGCCCTCGGCCTCCAGCTCGGCCAGGTCGGACTCGAGCTTCTTGGCGCGGGCCTCCAGGTCGGCGTCGCGACGCTGCTCGATCTGCTGACGCTCGACGGAGACGTGGGCCTCCAGCGAGGGCAGGTCGCGCGTACGGCGCTCCTCGTCCACCCACGTGATCATGTAGGCGGCGAAGTAGATGACCTTCTCGAGGTCCTTCGGGGCCAGGTCCAGCAGGTAGCCCAGGCGCGACGGGACGCCCTTGAAGTACCAGATGTGGGTGACGGGGGCGGCGAGCTCGATGTGGCCCATCCGCTCACGGCGCACCTTGGCGCGGGTGACCTCGACACCACAGCGCTCACAGATGATGCCCTTGAAGCGGACACGCTTGTACTTGCCGCAGTAGCACTCCCAGTCCCGGGTGGGGCCGAAGATCTTCTCGCAGAAGAGCCCGTCCTTTTCCGGCTTCAGGGTGCGGTAGTTGATGGTCTCCGGCTTCTTGACCTCGCCGTGGGACCAGGTTCGGATGTCGTCCGCGGTCGCCAGGCCGATCCGCAGCTCGTCGAAGAAGTTGACGTCGAGCACTTTGTCGTCAATCCCTCTTTCAGGGTTCGTGCCCTCCCGCCGTGGCGGGCTATGGGCTCTACATCAGTGGTCTGGGGGTCCGGGGACGACCGGGGCCTCTCGCGAGGCCCCGGTCAGACCCGTCAGACCTCTTCGACGCTGCTCGGCTCGCGCCGGGACAGGTCGATACCGAGCTCCTCCGCAGCGCGGAAGACGTCCTCGTCGGTGTCGCGCATCTCGATGGACATGCCGTCCGAGGACAGCACCTCCACGTTGAGGCACAGAGACTGCATCTCCTTGATGAGCACCTTGAAGGACTCGGGGATGCCGGGCTCGGGGATGTTCTCGCCCTTGACGATCGCCTCGTAGACCTTCACGCGGCCGGTGACGTCGTCGGACTTGATGGTCAGCAGCTCCTGGAGGGCGTACGCGGCGCCGTAAGCCTCCAGCGCCCACACCTCCATCTCACCGAAGCGCTGGCCACCGAACTGAGCCTTACCACCCAGCGGCTGCTGAGTGATCATGGAGTACGGACCGGTCGAACGCGCGTGCAGCTTGTCGTCGACCAGGTGGTGCAGCTTGAGGATGTACATGTACCCGACGGAGATCGGGTCCGGGAACGGCTCGCCGGAGCGGCCGTCGAACATCCGGGCCTTACCGGAGGGGAGCACCATGCGCTCACCGTCGCGGTTCGGGATCGTGGACTCGAAGAGGCCGGCGATCTCGTCCTCGCGGGCACCGTCGAAGACCGGGGTGGCGACGTTGGTACCGGGCGCGACATCGTCGGCGCCGATGGCCTGCAGACGCTTCATCCAGTCCTCGTCGCCCTCGACCTTCCAGCCCTGGGAGGCGAGCCAGCCCAGGTGGATCTCGAGGACCTGTCCCGGGTTCATTCGGGACGGGACACCCAGCGGGTTGAGGATGATGTCGACCGGGGTGCCGTCCTCCAGGAACGGCATGTCCTCGACCGGCAGGATCTTGGAGATGACACCCTTGTTGCCGTGACGGCCGGCGAGCTTGTCACCGTCGGTGATCTTGCGCTTCTGCGCGACGTAGACGCGGACCAGCTGGTTCACGCCCGGCGGCAGCTCGTCGCCCTCCTCGCGGTCGAAGACGCGCACGCCGATGACCTTGCCGATCTCGCCGTGCGGGACCTTCAGCGAGGTGTCACGGACCTCACGGGCCTTCTCACCGAAGATCGCGCGGAGCAGGCGCTCCTCCGGGGTCAGCTCGGTCTCACCCTTCGGGGTGACCTTGCCGACCAGGATGTCGCCGGCGACGACCTCGGCACCGATGCGGATGATGCCGCGCTCGTCGAGGTCGGCGAGGACCTCCTCGGAGACGTTCGGGATGTCCCGGGTGATCTCCTCGGGGCCCAGCTTGGTGTCACGGGCGTCGACCTCGTGCTCCTCGATGTGGATCGAGGAGAGGACGTCGTCCTGGACGAGGCGCTGCGACAGGATGATCGCGTCCTCGTAGTTGTGGCCCTCCCACGGCATGAACGCCACGAGCAGGTTCTTGCCGAGCGCCATCTCGCCCTCGTCCGTGGACGGACCGTCGGCGAGCACCTGGCCGGTGACCACGCGGGCGCCCTCGTCCACGACGACCTTCTGGTTGAAGGAGGTGCCCTGGTTGGAGCGGGAGAACTTGGCGACGCGGTAGGTGTTGTACGTGCCGTCGTCGTTGGCCACCGTCACGTAGTCGGCGGAGACCTCCTGGACGACACCGTCCTTCTCGGCCTTGATGACGTCACCGGCGTCGACCGCGCAGCGGTACTCCATGCCGGTGCCGACCAGCGGCGCCTCGGCCTTGATCAGCGGAACGGCCTGGCGCATCATGTTCGATCCCATGAGCGCGCGGTTGGCGTCGTCGTGCTCGAGGAACGGGATCATGGCGGTCGCGACCGACACCATCTGGCGCGGCGAGACGTCCATGTAGTCGACCTCGGACGGGTCGACGTAGTCGATCTCGCCACCACGGCGGCGGACCAGCACGCGGGCCTCGGCGAAGCGCAGGTCCTCACCCAGGGCGGCGTTCGCCTGGGCGATGACGAAGCGG